>JAZREW010000163.1:0-20049 GCA_045661005.1 Acutalibacteraceae bacterium
GTGGAAGAGGATGTGGCTTTTGGTCCTGAAAATTTAGGTGTTGCGCCTGACCAAATACGCAAGCGTGTAGATGATGCGCTTAAAGCAGTGGGTATGTATGAGTTTAGAAAATCTACACCGCACAGGCTTTCGGGTGGTCAAAAACAACGAATAGCAATAGCAGGTATAATTGCTATGGAGCCTATGTGCTTGGTTTTGGACGAGCCTACTGCAATGTTAGACCCAAAGGGCAGAGCAGAAATTATAGATACACTAATACGCTTAAATAAGGAAAAAGGCATAACCGTTATTCTTATAACTCACTATATGGAAGAGGCTGAAAATGCTGATAGAGTTGTAGTAATGAACGATGGTGAGATTATAGGCGACGGTACACCTAAAGAAATTTTTGAAAAGGTGAGTATGCTAAAAGATGTGGGACTTGATGTTCCGCAAACAACCGAATTTTTATATCAATTAAAGCTTAGTGGCTTTAATGTTTCTACAAATGTAATTTCTATAGAGGAAACAGCTGCTGCAGTAATTGCAGCTTTGGAGGAAAAATAATTTGTCTATTTTAGAGGTAAAGGAACTTTCACACGCCTATAGCGGTAATGCACCGTTTGTAAATGATGCAGTAAGTAATGTAAGCTTTACTGTTGAACAGGGTGAGATAATAGGTATTATAGGGCATACGGGCTCTGGTAAGTCTACCTTGGTGCAACATCTTAACGGCTTGCTCAAGCCTACTGAAGGTACCGTGCTTTTTGAAAATGAAGATATTTGGAAAAATCCAAAAGAGATAAGAAAAATACGCTCAAAGGTAGGTCTTGTTTTTCAGTACCCCGAATATCAGCTTTTTGAGGAAACCGTTTATGCAGATATTGCATTTGGTCCTAAAAATATGGGGATTAGCGGTCACGAGCTTGATTCTTGCGTTAGAGAAATTTGCAAAATTATAGGCATTAAAGATGAATATCTTGAAAAATCACCGTTTGATTTGTCGGGCGGTGAAAAGCGCCGTGTTGCAATAGCGGGTGTTATGGCTATGAAGCCTTCTGTTATAGTTTTTGATGAGCCAACCGCAGGGTTAGACCCACGAGGCAGAGAAGAGGTAATGGAAATAATAAAAAATTACCGTGAAGCTACAAAGGCCACAGTAATTATTATTTCTCACAGCATGGAAGATATGGCAAATATGGCTGATAGAATTCTTGTAATGAATGCCGGTAAGCTTGAAATGCTTGATACTGTTGAAAACGTGTTTGGCAACGGCGAGCGTTTACGTGAAATAGGACTTAATACACCAATAATTACCAGAGTTTTTGATTTGCTACGTCAAAAAGGTGTTGCAGTACCGAAAAATGTTTTTACGGTTGATTTTGCTGTAGAAGTTTTAAAGGCATTGAAAGAGGGGGATGGTAATGCTTAAGGATATTACGTTTGGACAGTATTACGAGAGCGGTTCGGTTATACACCGCATTGACCCCCGTGTAAAAATAGTTTTAATGATACTTTTAATTGTGTTTATATTTGTTTCTCAAAATATGTATGCATTATTACTGTCAACATTTTTTGTGGTTTGTGTTCTTTTAATTTCAAAAGTGCCGTTAAAAATGTATCTTAAAAATATGAAAGCTATTTTGCCTGTTCTTATATTTACGGCTATAATCAATTTGTTTTACGGTGAAACAGGAACAGTTTTGCTGTCTGTATGGAAATTCACGATTACAACCGAGGGAATTTACAAATCTGTTTTTATGGCGCTTAGAATAGCATTGCTTATATTTATAAGTTCCGTACTTACTTATACCACAACACCTAACGATTTAACCGATGCTATAGAAAGTCTGCTTAGTCCGCTTAAATTTATAGGTCTTAAAAGTGCGGTTCACACACTGGCTATGATGATGACAATAGCTTTAAGATTTATTCCAACATTGGTTGAAGAGGCTGAGAAAATAATGAACGCACAAAAGGCACGTGGGGCAGACCTTGAAAGCGGTGGATTGATAGACCGTGTAAAAGCGTTAATTCCCATATTAATTCCGCTGCTTATATCCTCTGTAAGACGGGCTTACGAGTTGGCAGAGGCTATGGAATGCCGTTGTTATAATGGTGGCGAGGGTAAAACCCGTATGAAACAAATGAAAATGGCTGTACGTGATTTGTTTGCGGGTATAGTTGTTGTTTTTGCGTGTGCTTGTATTGTAGCACTAAATATAATTATTTAATTTTAAGGCGGTGCTGTTATGAAAAGAATATTACTTACAATTAGCTATGACGGCACTGCCTACCATGGCTGGCAGGTGCAACCTAATGGCATAACCGTACAACAGGTTTTGCAAGAAGGGTTAGAAAAAATTCTAGGTAAAAAAACCGATGTTACAAGCTGTAGCCGTACAGATGCGGGTGTTCACGCAAAAGAATTTTGTTGTCATTTGGATTGTGACGATAATATACCCGACTCGGCTTTTTTACGTGGGCTTAATTCATATCTGCCTAAAGATATATCCGTTAAGGCTTGCCGTCAGGTAGAACCCGATTTTCATGCAAGGTATTCAGCTAAGGGTAAGACCTATGTTTATAAAATACATAACAGTAATGTTAAGGATTGTTTTTTATCAAGATACACTTGGCGTATTGAAAGACCGCTTGATTGCGATAAAATGAACGAGTTTTGCAAGAGATTAGTTGGCACTCACGATTTTTATGCGTTTTCTTCTTCGGGCAGAACAGTAACGGATACTGTTAGAACGGTTAGCGAATGTTATGTTGAAAGAACCGGGGATATAGTATCGCTTCATATAACCGCAAACGGATTTCTTTACAATATGGTGCGTATAATTGTTGGTACTGCGGTTGAAGTGTCTCAAGGTAGAATAGACCCGAATAATACCGAAGAAATAATTAACTCTCGTTCACGTGCGCTTGCAGGTATTACTGCTCCGCCTGAAGGATTGTTTTTAGAAAAAGTAATTTATTAGAGGAATAGAAATGCCTAACTATAAAAAGAAAAAACACAGCAGAATAAGTCAGCCATCTAAACCAAAACGTGTTAAAAATACAGAAAAAATCGGTTTTGATGATGATATAAAAATGACGCCCGTCAAAAGCCGTAAAAAAACTCAGCCACAGCACAGTATGAAGGTGGTAAAAGGAAAAAAGTTTGAGCAAGCCAGAAAATTTAAGGTTATAACAATAACACTTTTAATTTTAGCTCTAATTTTTACCGGATTGCATTTTGCACTTCCTATGGGTGTTAGCGAGGGTATAGGTAACGCCATATCGCTTTTTGGGGCTGGCGGTTATCCTATAGAGCTTGGCAGTACACAAACTGTAAACGCAGTAAGCCGAGGCACTTATTACTATGTATTAAGCAATACCGGTGTTGAAGCCTTTTCAAATACGGGTAAAAATTTATTTTCGTATACACACGGTTTTGAAAATCCCGTAATTAAAACATCGGCTTCAAGGGCATTGGTTTTTGATCAAGGCGGTAATCAAATTCTTATTTTCACCCATTCGGGTCTTAAAGAATCACTTTCTTTTGAAGAGGATATAATCACTGCAAATATTTCCGATTCAGGTGCTTATGCGGTTGTAACCGAGTCCGAAAAATATACTGCAGCAGTCACAGTTTTTGCTAAAAACGGTCAAAAGCAATATGAATGGTTTTCGGCAGAAAATGTAGTTAATAATGTGGTGCTTTCGGCTAACGGAAAAAAAATGGCGGTTTCTTCTTTTAGCTCGAAAAATGGTCAGTTCCAATCACAATTGAATGTGTTGAATTATAAATCGGCTACACCTGAATATACCGAAAATTTTGAAAACGGAATAGTTTATAATCTAGATAGCACGTATCGTAGCGGTTTTATGGTTTTAACTGCTAACAAGGTAAAATTCATTAAATGGCATAAATTTAAATCGACAGAATACAGTAGCGATTATAATTCGTCTGTCTTTAGAACAGGGAAAAACGGCTTTGTGGTTGTGTTTAATCGAGAAAGTGATAAAACGGATAATCGAATAGCGGTATTTTCAAAGTTTGGTAAAATTAAATATGAACTGCAGTATAAGGGAATTATAAGTGATATTGCGGTATTTGGCAGTCATATTTATTGTATGGAAGATTCAAATATAAGTCTTCTTGGTAGTGACGGTGAAGTGTTGCGAAATGCTGATTGCGGTTTTGGTGCGGTAAGAATGGTTGCAACAGCTACTAACACTTGTGCAGTTATTACTGATAATAAAATTGAAAAAATTAAGTTGGAATGAGGATGTAGAGAATGGCTTTTTTAATTGATTTAATTGTGATTGCGGTAATAGCAATTATAGCTTTAGTTTCAGCAAAACATGGATTTATAAAAGTATTTGTTCAGGCGGTGGGTTATATATTAGCAGGTTTACTTGCTGTTGCAATCAGCTTACCATTAGCAAATGTTACTTATGATAAGGTTGTTGAAAAGCCTATTGTAGATTCAATGGTTGGTGTTTTTGATGACTTTATACAAGAAAATAAAAGCACAATAGAAGAACAGTTAAATGAAAATAATCAAGAATCTTTAGGTGAAGAGAAAACACAAGAAATGATTGATGATGTTTTAAATAAGCTGCCTGATTTTTTGCCGAAAAAAGAAATTAAAAATGTAAGTACTTCGGTTTCGGGTTTTGCGGAAAATATTACTACATATATGTCCGAAGGTGCTGAAAGTATGGCTAAAGCGGCATCACAAGATATAATAAAGCCATTAGCATGTAAGGTTCTTTCACTTTTATATTCAGTAGTTATGTTATCTATCTTCTCTGTATTAATTAATTTTGCCGCAAGAATATTAAGCAGTAAAATTAAATTAGGCAGGTTAGAAAAATATAATCGTATTCTTGGTGGTGCATTTGGTGCTGTTAAGGGTGCAATTTTCGTTGGTTTGGCCTGTGTTTCAATTTCTGTTATAGTTAATTGGACTGGGTTATCTGTATTATTTATATCTCCTGAAAATCTTGAAAAAACATTCGTTTTCGATCTTTTATCGAATATAATGCTTAAATTCTATAAATAATTTTTCTGTTGCTTAAAGGTGGTATTTTAGTGGCTATAATTATAGATTTAATACTTGTTGCAGTAATTTTGTTTTTTGTTATTCTTTCTGCAAAGCGTGGTTTTGTTAAGATTATAGTTGAGTTTGTGGGGTTAATTGCCGCAGTTGTTTTAGCCTTTAGTCTTAGTGCGCCGATAAGTAATTTTACATATGATAAGGCTATTGAACCAACAATAATTAAAACAGCAAGTGCAGAAGCTACAGAAAACACACAACAGCTTGTTGAAAAAACGTGGAATTCATTACCTGATTTTATAACAGCTAATTCTGAAAGATTAAGTCTAAATTCTGAACAGTTTTCTCAAAATATCACAGAAAATATGCAAGAAGGAACAGAGGTTGCAATAAAAAATCTTTCGCAGCAAATTATAAAACCAGCGGCGGTTAAAGTAATAGGTTTGTTTGTTACGGTAATCCTAATGGTTGTACTTTTCTTTATTGTTAAAGTATTGGCAAAACTTATAAATGGTCTGTTTTCGTTTAGTGTTGTGGGGAAATTAAACCGCACATTAGGCGGTGTTATAGGTGCTTTTAAGGGTATTGTATTTGCAATGTTTTTGTGTTTGGTAATATCCTTTATAGTATCGCTTACAAAAAACGGATTTTTAATTTTTACTGTTGATAATATCAATAAATCGGTTATTTTCAAGTTTTTTACTGAAATAATTCCGTTTAATAAATTCATATTACCTTAAGGAGTTCTAAAATGAAGCTTTGTTCAAAGTGTAAAAAAAGACCGGCAGTTGTATTCATGTCGGATATGTCTAACCCAAATGCCGAGCCAAACGGCTTGTGCCTTGTGTGTGCAAAAGAATTAGGCATAAAGCCTGTTGATGATATGCTTAAACGCATGAATATATCTGATGAAGATATAGAGCAGATGAGTGAGCAGTTTATGGATTTGATGTCTTTTGATGAGGATATGGATGATTCTGCATTGAATGATGATACATTTGATTTGGGTACTGCCCCTGCAATGCCGTTTTTTAACAAGTTGTTTGGAAATTTAGGCGGTCAGGGTTCTGAAAAAAGTGCTGAGACTGACGCTGAAGCAAAGGAAAAATCAAACGGTAAAGAAAAGCCTAAGAAGAAAAAACGTAAGTTTATGGAGCAATACTGCACTAATCTTACCGAAAAGGCTAGATTGGGACAAATTGATATAATCATAGGCAGAGATAAAGAGCTTTACAGAACTATACAAATATTATCTCGCAGAACCAAGAATAACCCATGTCTTATTGGTGAACCGGGTGTTGGCAAAACCGCTATTGCTGAGGGTTTGGCTTTTAAAATTGCAAATGGTACTGCTCCTGCACGCTTGCTTGATAAAGAGATATTTTTACTTGACCTTACAAGTCTTGTTGCGGGAACACAGTTCAGAGGTCAGTTTGAAAGCAGGGTAAAGGGACTTGTAACCGAGGTTAAAGAAGCCGGCAATATTATTTTGTTTATAGATGAAATTCATAATCTTGTTGGTGCTGGCGATTCGGCAGAAGGCTCTATGAATGCGGCTAATATTCTAAAACCTGCACTTTCTCGTGGTGAAATTCAGGTAATAGGTGCTACCACATTTAAAGAATACCGCAAGTATATTGAAAAGGATGCGGCACTTGAACGTCGTTTCCAGCCGGTTACTATAGAAGAGCCATCAATTGCAGAGGCAGAAGAAATATTAATGGGTGTTAAAAGCTATTACGAGGGATTTCATAATGTGGTTATACCCGATAGTATTGTTAAAAAATCTGTTCTGCTTTCAGAAAGATACGTTACTGACAGATATTTGCCTGATAAAGCTATAGACCTGCTGGACGAGGCTTGCGCTTGCGCCAGTCTTGAAAACAAGGCGATAGATGAGCTTTATTTAGCTAATAAAAAGGTGGCAGAATGTTCGGTTAAATTAGAAGAGCTTGAGGCTGATGTTGAAAATCCTGATTACGAAAAGCAGGCACTTATTAAAGCTGAGCTTGAAAAATATAAAAGTAAAGCAGAAGAGCTTTATGTTCCGGCTTCAAATAATACTGTAACCGATAAAGATATTGCTAAGGTAATTGAACTTTGGACAGGTATTCCCGCCACTAAGGTACAGGAAAGTGATCTTAAAAAGCTTTGTGAGCTTGAAGCTAAGCTTAATGAGAAAATCATTGGTCAGGATGAGGCTACTTCACTTGTAGCATCTGCAGTAAAGCGTTCCAGAGTAAAAACAGGAAACTTGCGCAGACCAGCATCGTTTATTTTTGTGGGTCCTACCGGCGTTGGTAAAACTCAGCTTGTAAAGGTGCTTTCAGAGCAGTTGTTTGATACACCTGAAACACTTATACGTCTTGATATGTCAGAATTTATGGAAAAGCATTCAGTATCACGTATTATTGGTGCGCCTCCCGGATATGTTGGCTATGATGAGGCAGGTCAGCTTACCGAAAAGGTTCGCAGAAAACCTTATTCTGTAGTGCTTTTCGATGAAATAGAAAAAGCTCATCCTGATGTGCTTAATGTATTACTTCAAATTCTTGATGATGGTAGAATTACCGATGCACAGGGCAGAAACGTTAATTTTGAAAATACAATTATTGTTATGACTTCTAATGCGGGTAGTGAGCGTAGTGAGAATCTTTTAGGCTTTGGCAAAACGGTAGCCGATGCTTCAAAGGAAAAGGCTTTAAAAGCGCTTGAAGGCTTCTTAAGACCGGAATTTATAGCAAGGGTTGATGAAATTGTTGTATTTTCACCCTTGAATGAGGAGTCAATGGCTAAAATTGCAGCTTTGATGCTTGACGAGCTTAAGGATGCGCTTGCAGAAAAACTTATAGAATTTAGTTATGACGATAAGGTGTGTGCATATCTTGCAAGCAAGTGCGTTGGCGGAAAACGTGGCGCACGTGAGCTTAGAAATGCTATTCGCCGTGAATTAGAAAATAAAATTGTTGATATTGTAGTAGAAAATGCCGAGGGTAATGTGAAATTGGTTTCGGCTACTGTAGATGATAAAGAAGAAAAAATTGCAATTGATTTCAAAAAAGCAATGTAAAGGGAAGTATATAAATGGCAAAAATTGAAAACTTAAGAAATATAGCAATAATCGCACACGTAGACCATGGTAAAACTACACTTGTAGATCAGTTGCTTAAGCAAAGCGGAACGTTCCGTGCGAATGAGGCAGTTGATGATAGAGTTATGGACTCTAACGACCTTGAACGTGAAAGAGGAATTACAATTCTTTCTAAAAACACCAGTGTTATGTACGGTGATATTAAAATTAATATTGTTGATACACCCGGACATGCTGATTTTGGCGGAGAAGTAGAACGTATTCTTCAAATGGTAGACGGCGTTTTATTGCTTGTTGATGCTTTTGAGGGTTGTATGCCACAAACACGTTTTGTATTGAAAAAGGCTTTGGCTTTGGGCAAAAAAGCTGTTGTAGTGGTTAATAAAATTGATAGACCAATGGCTAGACCTCACGAGGTTGTTGACGAGGTGCTAGACTTATTTATCGAACTTGGTGCTGATGAGGACCAAATAGAATTTCCGGTTATTTTTGCAAGTGGTAGAGACGGCTATGCTACCTATTCGCCCGATATAGCAGGAACTGACATGAAACCCTTATTCGATGCTATAGTAAAAGAAATAGATGCACCCGAGGGCGATGTTGACGGTCCGCTACAAATTTTATTTACAAACATTGAGTATGATGATTATCTTGGCCGTATTGGTGTTGGCAGAGTAATACGTGGTAGCGTAAAGGTGGGACAAACTATGGCTTTATGCCATAAAGACGGTACTACCTCTAACGTTAAGGTTGCCAAGCTATTTATGTACCGAGGTTTAAAACGTGTAGAAGAGGAAACTGCCAAGGTAGGCGATATTATTCAGGTTGCAGGTATTTCAGAGCTTGAAATTGGCGAAACTGCCTGTGCACTTGATAACATTGAACCGCTTCCGTTTGTTAAAATAGACGAGCCTACACTTGCTATGAATTTTATGGTTAATAATTCACCTTTTGCGGGCAAAGACGGTAAGTATGTAACATCTCGTAACCTTAGAGACCGTTTGTTTAAAGAGGTTATGACAAATGTAAGTCTTAGGGTCGAAGAAACCGATTCTGCAGATACGTTTAAGGTATCGGGAAGAGGCGAGTTGCATCTTTCAATTCTTATTGAAACTATGCGCCGTCAGGGCTACGAATTCCAAGTTTCACCACCCGAGGTTATTTATAAAAGGGATGAAGACGGAAATCTTTTAGAGCCTATAGAACTGCTTATGATAGAGGTTCCCGAAGAATATGTAGGTCCTGTAATGGAAAGACTAGGTACTAGAAAAGCAGAGATAAAGAATATGGGTACACGTGACGGCGGAACTTCTCATCTTGAGTTTATTATACCTTCTCGTGGACTTTTGGGTTACCGTTCACAATTCCTTACAGATACTAACGGTAACGGTATTATGAACCATGTGTTTGATAGCTATCAGCCATATAAGGGTGATATAGAGCAACGTTCTACAGGTTCTATTATTGCTCACGAAAACGGTGAAGCTACAGGCTACGGATTATTCAACACTCAAAGCCGTGGTAGATTATTTATAGGCCCGGGTACACCTGTTTATGAGGGTATGATTGTGGGTGAAAATCCAAAGAGCGAGGATATAGTTTGTAACGTTTGTAAGCGTAAACAGCTAACAAATACTCGTGCTTCTGGTTCTGACGATGCATTAAGATTAGTACCACATTCAAGACTAAGCTTAGAGCAATCGCTTGAGTTTATTAGAAACGATGAGCTGGTTGAAATTACACCTAACAACATTAGATTACGCAAGAAAATTCTTGGTAAAGAAGAACGTATGAAAGCAGAGTCGAGAAATAAGTAATGGAATATATAATTCTTGATTTAGAGTGGGATAGTGTGTATTTTTCACCTGAAAAACGCTTTATTAATCAGATACTTCAAATCGGCGCTGTAAAGCTTTCTGAAGATTTTAGTGTTATTGATACCTTTAGTGCTACGGTCTGCTCGAAAATTTCAAAAAAGGTTACAAGCCGTTTTGCTAAGCTTACCGGCATTACAAGCGAAATTATGCGTGAGGGCATGCCATTCGAGGTTGCAGTAGCAAAATATAACGAATTCGCACAAAGTGCAGATGTTACAATGACTTGGAGCAATTCGGACCTTTATACAATTATAGAAAATGAGGAATTACTTTTACATAACAAACTAAGGTTTGATATGAAAGGTTATCTTGATTTACAAAAGCTTGTGCAATCATTTTTAGCTACTAAGGGGTATGACAATAAAAATCAAATAGCATTAGAATCTGCGGCCGAGCTGCTAAAGGTTGATACTTCAAGCTTTGAACTTCACACCGCTTTGGATGATAGCCTTGTTTGCGCCGAGCTATTAAAGCTTAGCTTTAATAAGAAAAAATTTGATGAGCTTTTGCGTGATACACAGTCGCCTGATTTTTATAAGCGGTTGAAATTTAAGGCATATACTATTTCAAATATAAATGATAAACAGATAGAAAAATCGCAACTAAAGTTTTCTTGCCCTGAATGTAACGGAAATACAAAACGAATTTCATCTTGGAAATACCGTAACAGATGGTTTTCGGGCGACTTTAGGTGCGAAAAGTGCGGATTTAAATTCAATGGTAGAGTTATGTTTAAGAAAACTTATGATGAAATAGTAGTAAAGCATAAGGTGTGCGAATATAAAAAGAGGAAAACTAACAATGATATGCAATCTTTGCCCGAGAAAGTGCCAGTCTCACAGAACTGATTCAGAAAATATAAATGGATTTTGCAAAATGCCTTTGTTACCACGTGTAGCAAGGGCTGATTTGCATTTTTGGGAAGAACCTGTTATAAGCGGTACAAACGGTTCGGGAACGGTGTTTTTTAGCGGTTGCTCGCTTGATTGTGTGTTTTGCCAAAATTACGAGGTTTCGCATAACGGAAAAGGCGAGACTATCAGTTATAATAGATTAGCTGAGATTTTTGGCGAGTTAGAGAAAAAAGGGGCTCACAATATAAATCTTGTAAGTCCAACACATTATGTATTAGCTATTAAAAAAGCATTGGATATTTACAGACCAAATATACCTATAGTTTATAATTCGGGTGGGTATGATAGTGTGGAAGCACTTAAATTGCTGGAAGGATATATAGATGTTTTTCTGCTTGATTTAAAATATTTAGATAGTGACAGAGCATTAATGTATTCAGGTGCTGAAGATTATCCAACAATAGCTAAAAAAGCAATTTCAGAGGCTATTCGTCAACAGCCAAAAGTTGTTACAAATAACGGCATTATGCAAAAAGGTGTTATAATCCGTCATTTACTTATGCCACAGGCAACGAGAGAGGCAATGAACGTTTTTGACTGGGTGCATGAAAATGCAAGTAGTGCATATTTCAGTATTATGAGCCAGTATACACCATTTGGGAAAGCGGTAAATATGCCTAAAATAAACCGTAAGGTCACTGACAGGGAATACGAAAAGGTGCTTGATTATATTTTGAATTTTGACAATGATAAAATTTTTATTCAAGAGCGAAAAAGTGCTGATACCAAATACATACCCGATTTTGATTTAAGCGGAGTTTAAAATTTTAAATTAAGGACATAATATAACCACTATACTTTTAGATGGAGTGGTAATATTATGATAAATGAAGATACTATTAAGCTACTACGTGAATGTGATGCGGGTGTAAAAATGGGCGTTTCTTCTATTGAAGATGTAATAGAATACGTGCATAATAAAGAACTTAAAAAGCTTTTAACAACCTGTATGGATGAGCATCAAAAGCTAAATAATGAAATTCAGCAGTTGCTTTCAAAATATCACGACGAGGGTAAAGATCCTAACCCAATAGCCAAGGGTATGTCGTGGATGAAAACAAACGTAAAGCTTAGCTTTAATGAATCGGACGGTACAATATCAAATCTGATGACCGATGGCTGGAATATGGGGGTTAAGCTGTTAAACAAATACCTTAATGAGTATGAGGCGGCAGAGGAGCTTACTAAGGATATTGCAAAGCGACTTATAAACCTTGAAGAAAAGCTAGCTATTGATATAAGAGAATATTTATAAATAAAAAAAGAACACATAACCAAAGGTTATGTGTTCTTCTGTGTTGGCATCTACTTATCTTCCCGGGCAGCTTCCCGCCAAGTATTTTCAGCGCAAGTGAGCTTAACTTCCGTGTTCGGTATGGGAACGGGTGGACCCTCACCGCAATCAACACCAACTATGCTCGTCAACTGACGACTTAGCTATATTACCACAATGTTTTATATTTGTCAAGTGTTTTTTAAAATTTTTTTAAATTTTTTTAAAAAACATTTTTTGTGCTAAAAAAAGCCGGAATGTCAGACCTTGAAAGCGATATTATTCGTCGTAATCTGCATATAAAGCTTTCATAACAATATCCTGTTCGTAATTGCCAAAACCTTTTCCAAACAAATTAAATCCACCGGCATATTTTGAATTCTCTTTTGTATAAACACTAAAATCAATTTTGTTGTTTAATTCAATATTTAAAGTATTAATGTTTTCGCAGTTGCTTGTTTTTTCTCCGTTAAGAAAAACACCATCTTCGGTTATTTCAATAATAACAAGTAAACCGTATTGAGTGAATTTATCGTTCCACCATTCAGGGTTAAGTCTGCCTTTAATTCCGCCAAAGTCGCCTGGCGATAAATAGGTTGCAACCTCAATACCATTTATTGCAAACGAAATTTCGCTTTTCCAATCGTTGCGGTAGTAGGGCGATTCAGAACAAATTTCAAGCGAAAATTCTAATCTTTTAATTTTATTATTCTTTGCAAACCGGTTAGAAAAAGCATAGGTAAAACTACCGTTATCAGCGCATAAAAGCTGTGCTGAATATCTAACCGAATTAAAAGCATCGTTATTCTCGAAAATGTGACTTTCGGTATTTGTTGCTATTCGCATATACTTATTAAAATTAGCTTCTATATAGTCGCCAACGCCAACGCTTTGGGTGTGCATGGCCGTTTTTGAGGTATCTTTATAATCGGCAAAAATATGTAAATTATAAAAGTTTATGAAGAACATTAAGGTTTTACCTTTTTTATTAGGCTTTACCTTGCTGTAAATTAAAGTGGAATCTTCTAAAATTTGCAAATGAAAAATTACGGTAGCGTTTGTTATGTTGTTAAGCTCGGCCAATTCGGTTATGGTGTGTGGTGTTACAATTAATTGGCGCAATATTGCAATGCGAATAGGGTGCGACAAAGCTTTTGTTATTTTGATTATTTTTTCTTCGTGTTGCAAATCCATTAAATTAACTTTTACAAGATTATTTGAGTTACTTTCTTTTTGGGTAGAAAACATATTATCACCTTTAGTCTATTTTTCTCAACTAATTATATCTAAATTATACTATAATGCTATACTATGTCAAGCATTGACTATGTTTTTTTAGTATGATAAAATTCTACTAAATTGATATGAAATAATGGAGAGTGCTGAAATGATTAAAGAAAGAATTAAAAATAAAGAAAAGCTGTGCGGAACACATCTTACTATGGGAAATTTTTGGATTGCTGATATTCTAGCTCTTTCGGGTGTGGATTATGTGTGGGTTGATACTGAGCATAGCTGTATAGATTATACTGCATTGCTTGAATGCATAACGGTATTAAAGGCTAATGGTGTTGCTGTTTTTGTAAGAACCCAAATGAACGATTATAATCACACTAAAAAGATACTTGAAATGGGTATAGACGGAATTATTTTTCCTATGGTTGAATCTTTGGAACAAGCCGAAGAATGTATGAAGTATACATTTTATCCGCCAAAGGGTAATAGAGGTTTTTCGCCCGCACGTGCCGTTTTGTACGGTTATAAAGATGCGACACAGTATATAAAAAACGAAGATAATTTATGCCGTTTTGTGCAGGTTGAGTCGCCTAAGGCGGTAGAAAATTTAGAAAACACTATAAAAAATAACGATATTGATGGCTTTATAATAGGCCCTTGTGATATGTCTGTTAGCGGTGGCACATATACAGATTTATGGAGTGAAAACAATGTAAATCTTATTGAAAAAACTATAAAAATTTTAAAAGAAAACGATAAATATATCGGCGTTTCAATAGGCGCTTATGATAAACAAACTCAAAAAAGGTGGTTTGATATGGGCGTTGATATGCTTTCTTCGGGTACTGATGTATCTTTTATAGTTGACGGCGCTACTGCTAATGCGAAAAATTTATTTGAACTGTTAGGCAGAAAATAATTTAAAATTTTTAAACTCTTTCAAGCGACAAGCTGTATTCAACATATAATTAAACACGAGCTGACAAAGTTAAGCTTTGTCAGCTAAAATTATCTTAAGGGTGATGTAAGTGTTTAAGTTGTTGTTTGAATTAGCCGCAAATTTTTTATATTTTGCTTTGCATGTAACGGGTGCAGGTTCTTTTCCGCCACCACTTTCTGCTAAAAAAGAAACCGAGCTTTTTGAAAAAAGTCAAAGCGGGGATATCGACGCTCGAAATCAACTTATAGAGCATAACTTGCGCCTAGTGGCTCACATTGTTAAAAAGTATTATGCTACAGGAGCCGATCAGGATGATTTAATATCAATAGGTACTATAGGCTTAATAAAGGCAACCTCTACATTTAAGGCGGATAAGGGGATACGCTTTGCAACTTATGCAGCACGGTGTATAGAGAACGAAATTCTTATGTTTTTTAGAAATCAAAAAAAGAGCTCGCAGGATGTTTTTATTAGCGACCCGATTGATACCGATAAAGAGGGGAATGCCTTAACGCTTATTGATGTTATAGCGGATAACAGAGATATAGTGGAGGAAATCGATACAAAATTCAAGCTTGAAAAGCTAAGGGTTATTTTGTCGGATTGCCTTGATGAACGTGAAAAGAAAATTATTGAAATGCGGTATGGTTTAGGCGGTAGTGACGAGCTTACACAACGTGATATTGCTAAGCTTTTGGGCATTTCAAGAAGTTATGTATCCAGAATTGAAAAGTCAGCACTTGAAAAACTACGGCGTCAGTTTTAAACTGACGCCTTGAGTTTTTGTAATGTCGAGGTGGTAAGTTTCATACAAAAGCATATAAAATCAGGGAACGACTTAAAAAGTTGTTCCCTGATAAATTTAATTGCTTTAATTAAAGTTTTTCAAAATCAGATGCGGGGTGTTTGCAAAGCGGGCAGATATAATCGTCCGGCAAAGGTTCGCCTTCGTAAACAAATCCGCAAATCTTACATACATAACCTTTTTTGCCGTCAGCTTCCGGCTTGGGTTTTACATTTTCCTGATAATAGGTGTATGTCATAGTATCTGCATCCGAAATCACACGTGCTTCGGTAATACTGCATATAAACATACCATGAGTATCTAAATCTACATAACTATCTACTTTTAAAGATATAACTGCATTTATATATCTTTGTAAAAAGGCTAAACCATTATCAGACTTAAGGTAGGGGAAATCGGCAAACTTATCAGAATTTCTACCGCTTTTAAAACCAAAGTTTTCAAACACGCTAAACGGGGCATCGGTAGAAAGGCAGTTAAGGTTCATGATTCCGGTTTGCTTTATAACGTGATGTGAATAGTTATCTTTATTAATTGCAACTGCTATTCGGTTAGGAATATTTGTAACCTGGGTAACGGTATTTACTATTAAGCCATTGTCCTTTTTACCGTCATTACTTGTAACAACATAAAGACCGTAACCTATTTTAAATAATGCGGATAGGTCATTTTTGTCAGCAGTTTCATTGCTTTGTGCAATGTAATCTTTACAAAGCTCATCTGCTAAGGCTTCAAGCTGTTCATTGCTTTGTGAATCAAGAGCAGAACGTATAGTAACGGTAGTATCTGTAAAGGTTATGTTTTTGCTTTTTTCAAACATATTATGCATAACCTTAGCAGCGGTAGGTGCCCAAGAACCGTTTTCAATTAAACCAATAGTTCTGTTTTGAAAACCACGCTCGTTTAAATGGTTAATAAATTCTCGCATAAATGGAAAAATTTCAGAATTGTAGGTAGTAGTAGCAAGTACAAGTTTACTGTAACGGAAAGCATCTTCAACCGCCTCTGCCATATCACAGCGGGCAAGGTCGTTAATAACAACCTTTGGACAACCTCTGGAACGCAGTTTATCAGCAAATTGCTCTATTGCTTTTTTGGTGTTTCCGTAAACAGAAGTGTATGCAATTACTATGCCTTCGGTTTCAATTCTGTAAGAAGACCAAATATCGTAAAGATTAATATAATACCCAAGGTTTTCACTTAAAACAGGTCCGTGTAATGGGCAAATCTTTTCAATATCAAGTGTAGCAGCCTTTTTTAGCAAGCGCTGAACCTGAGCGCCGTATTTGCCTACTATGCCTATATAGTATCGTCTAGCTTCGCAAGCCCAATCTTCTTCTACGTCTAATGCACCGAATTTACCAAAACCGTCAGCAGAAAACAGAACCTTATCGCAAGTATCGTATGTTACTATAACCTCAGGCCAATGCACCATAGGCGCCTCAACAAACGCAAGATTGTGTTTGCCTAGAGATAGGGTATCGCCCTCTTTGATTATTATGCGTCTGTCAGCAAAATCTGTGCCGAAAAACTGTTGCATCATAGCAAATGCCTTAGTGCTTGAAACAACTACTGTTTGCTTATAATTATTTAAAAAGTTCAAAATATTTGCTGAATGGTCAGGCTCCATGTGCTGAATAATTAGATAGTCGGGTTGTTTACCGTTTAGCACATTTTCAATATTATCTAACCATTGATGAGTAAATCTTGCATCTACCGTATCTAAAACCGCAATTTTTTCATCAAGAATTACGTAAGAATTATATGACATACCGTTAGGAACATCATATTGACCTTCAAAAAGGTCTATATCGTGGTCGTTAACACCAACATATTTTATATCGTTTGTAATAAACATAAATCTTCTCCTAATTAAAATCAAATTTTGTCTAGCTCGTCAAGCCAAAGCTTACTGAATGCGTCCGACGGCATTTGCCAATCGCCACGTGGGGAAAGCGAGATGGGTAACACCTTTGGTCCGTCAGGTAGACATGAACGCTTGAACTGTTGGTTAAAGAAACGTCTAACAAAAGTTTTTAACCAGTAAAGCACAACCGTAGCTTCATATTCGGGGAATGTAGTACAAGCAAGCTCGTAAATTTCTTTTGGTGCTTTATTTTCAGCTACCATGTAGTATAAAAAGAAATCGTGCAATTCGTAGGGACCTACTAAATCCTCGGTTTTTTGAGCTATTTCGCCATTGGCGTTTGCGGGCAAAAGCTCGGGCGAAACGGGTGTGTTTAAAATATCATAAAGCACTTTTTTAAGCTCAGGTTTTGAGCTATCGGCTTCATATTTAACAATGTGGCGTATAAGGGTTTTAGGAACACCGCCGTTTACGCCGTACATAGACATATGGTCGCCGTTATAGGTTGCCCAGCCTAGTGCTAATTCTGAAAGGTCACCGGTACCTATTACGATACCGCCTGATTTATTAGCTACATCCATAAGCACTTGTGTGCGTTCTCTTGCCTGTGCGTTTTCGTAGGTTACGCTATAATCATCAATAGCTTGCCCTATGTCTTTAAAATGTTGCTTTACAGATTCGGTAATATTTATTTCTTTAAACGAAACTCCCAAAGAGTTACAAAGTATTTCTGAATTAGAACGTGTGCGTTTTGTTGTGCCAAAGCATGGCATTGTAATGGCAAGAATATCTTTAGGCGAGCGATTGAGTATTTTCATAGCCCTTGCGGCAACCAATAAGGCCAAAGTGCTGTCAAGTCCGCCTGAAATACCTATAACTGCGGTTTTGGCAAAGGTGTGCGAAATTCTTCGTGCTAATGCGTTTGATTGTATAAGCAAAATTTCTTCTAAGTATTCGTCTTTGTTTACAAAGGAAGGCAAAAACGGATTTTTTTCTACCGCTTTTTCAATTTCGGTATCATTTGAAATATTATACTTTATATTCTTGTTAAGGTCTATTTCATAGGTGATAAGTGAGCTATCTGAAAACAGTTCGTTTTTGGCTAAAATTTCACCTTTTTGTGATACAAGGCCAATTCCGGCATATATATTATCTGTGGTGGATTCACCCTTGCCGCTTGATGCCAAAACAAAAGTGCAACCATTTTTTGCGGTGATATTTTTCACGGCATTTTCACATTGCTTTGTGCGATTGGCTATTTGGGTTACCGATGCCGGATTTAAAACAATATCCGCCTTTTCGCAGTTATAATCTGAATCAATAAAATCATTACCGATTTTTATTGCAACAGAAAATTTTGCTAAATTGTTTGTTGATGTGAGCGGTTTTGTATTGAACGGAACCTTTTGACCGTTTTTTAGTGTGATAGTTCTAAAATCGGCGTTACTTTCAAAATATCGGCTTTGGTTTGAAAAACGAGAAGAGGGAATATCTGTTTTAGGTATTATTTCAATGATTTTACCATCACATATTACAGCAGCGCAGTTGTATAGCTTGTTGTCAATTTCAAAAGGCAGACCTACCACTACAGTAGGGGTTTTATCCTTTGTGAATTCTGCAATTTCAAAAAGAGCCTTTTCGCATGAAGAAATTAGTAGGGAATTATAAAACAAATCGCCACAAGTAGCTGCAGATAAGCATAATTCAGGCAATACAAGAATATTCACTTTTTCAATGTTTGACTTTAGTATAATATCTTTTATATTTTCTGTGTTTGCAGTAACATCTGCCACACGTGTTTTGGGTATTCCTACCGCAACCTTTATAAAACCGTTATTCATATAGCAACCTCCGTAATGCTTGTACAAATATAGTTTAAAGCTTTTTGTATTTAATGTCAAGATTCTAACCTATTTTAATTATTTGTTATTTTTGGCAAATAATATACTGAAAGACGATAAATTATAAATATTTGTAAATTTTTTCATAATTTGTATTGCTTTTTTAAAAGTTTTAGGGTATACTTTATAAGGAAAAATTTGAATTTGTAAAAGGAGAACTTAAAATGACTTCCAATGTAACCGTAAATAAGTGGTTAGACGAAATGAAAGAGCTTCTCACTCCTGACAGTGTTGTTTGGATTGACGGTAGTGATGAGCAGAGAGAAGAACTTCGCAAATTAGCAGTTGAGCTTGGCGAACTTACCGAGCTTAATCAGGACGTTCTTCCTGGTTGCTATTTACACCGCACAAATCCTAACGACGTTGCACGTGTAGAAGACCGTACATTCATCTGTTCTAAAGAAAAGGATAACGCAGGTCCAACAAACAACTGGTGTGACCCTGCTGAAATGTACGAAAAGCTTTATAAAATTGCTAAAGGTAGCTATAAGGGCCGTACAATGTACGTTATTCCTTATTCAATGGGACCTATCGGTTCACCTATAGCTAAGGTTGGTATTGAGATTACAGATTCTGTATACGTTGTACTCAATATGCTTATCATGACCCGTGTTAGCCCCAAGGTTCTCGAAGTTTTGGGCGACAGTAATGACTGGGTACGTGGTTTACACTCACGTTGTGATATTGACCCTGAAAACCGTTACATCTGCCACTTCCCTGAGGATAATACAATTATCTCTGTTAACTCTGGCTACGGCGGTAACGTACTTCTTGGTAAAAAGTGCTTTGCACTTCGTATAGCTTCTTACCAGGGATGGAAAGAAGGCTGGATGGCTGAGCATATGCTTATCTTAGGTCTTGAGAATCCTCAAGGCGAAGTTAAGTATATCGCTGCTGCATTCCCATCTGCTTGCGGTAAGACCAACTTGGCAATGCTTATTCCACCTGAGTATTTACGTAAGAAGGGCTATAAGATTTGGACTGTTGGTGACGATATTGCTTGGATGAAGATAGGTCCTGACGGCAGACTTTATGCTATCAACCCAGAGAACGGCTTCTTCGGCGTAGCACCCGGTACTAACGAGCATTCTAACTTTAACGCTCTTGAAAGC
>JAZREW010000164.1:0-10197 GCA_045661005.1 Acutalibacteraceae bacterium
TATTCTTATAGAAGACGCCGCTGAAGCACTTTCAGCTACATATAACGGTAAGCAGTGCGGTACTTTTGGTAAGTATAATATAATAAGCTTTAACGGTAATAAAATTATTACATCTTCGGGCGGCGGTATGCTTATTACCGATGATAAAAAAGCAAAGGAAAAGGCTTTGTTCTGGGCAACTCAGGCTCGTGAGTCGGCGCCTTGGTATCAGCATGAAGAAATTGGATATAATTACCGTATGTCTAATGTGGTTGCCGGTATTGGTAGAGGTCAGCTTATGCATCTTGAAGAACATAGAAACTTGAAAGAAAAAGTTTATCGCCGATACGAAGAAGGATTAAAAGATTTACCTGTAAAAATGAATCCTTACCTTGAATGTACAAGACCTAACTTTTGGCTTTCATGTATGCTGATTGATGACAGCAGTTCCGTTAAACCTATGGATATAATTGATAAGCTTAACGAAGCTAATATTGAAGCCAGACCTATTTGGAAACCAATGCATATGCAACCTGTATTTTCGAATAACGATTTCATCAGTTGTTATGAAAAGGCGATTGGTGAAGATATTTTTGAACGTGGCGTTTGTCTGCCTAGCGATATCAAGATGACCGAGCAAGAACAGGATGCAGTAATTGAAGTTATAAAAAGTATGTTTTAAGGAGTAAGGTGCAATATGTACGCCAAATACATAAAAAGACCTTTGGATTTTTTCTTATCCTTAATGGCTATATTGGTTTTGTCTCCTGTTTTTGTTGTTTTAACCGTAGCCGGTGCCATTGGTATGAAAGGTAATCCTTTCTTTACTCAATTAAGACCCGGTAAGGATGAAAAAATTTTCAAGCTAATTAAATTCCGTACAATGACCTGCGAAAAGGATAAAGATGGAAAGCTTTTACCGGATGACGTTAGATTGACGGCTTACGGTAAATTCTTGCGTTCAACATCGCTGGATGAACTACCTGAACTGTTTAATATATTAAAGGGTGATATGGCAGTTATCGGACCAAGACCGCAGTTGGTTAGGGATATGATGTTTATGACACAAACTCAGCGTTTGCGCCACACGGTACGCCCCGGACTTTCGGGATTAGCTCAGGTTAACGGTAGAAATGCAATTTCTTGGGAAAATAAGCTAAGCTTTGATTTGGATTATTTAGAAAATATAACATTTATTGAAGATTGCAAATTAATTATTCAAACGGTTTTGAATGTTTTTCTTCGTGAAGATATATCGGCTGAAGGGTTTGAAACAGCAGAAGATTTTGGTGACTATTTATTAAGAATAAAAAAAATCACCAAAGAACAGTATGATTTACATATGAAAGAAAGCGAAGATTATATAAAGTTTGGTGGTAGGTAAAATGACAAGGCTATATTGTTTTGATGCTGAAAAACCGCATATTAATTGTGATATAGCTGTAAATAAGTTGAATTTATCCTGTCCGTTACATTTGTTTGCTAAAGAAGAACCATTTGAATTTAATGAGTATTTAATACGTTTAAGATGGTGGTTTAAGTCTTCGGGAAAAGCTAAAATTTATTATTTTGTTAATAGTGAAGAAAGTTCTGTGCTTCACACGTCTTTTGTAATACCAAAGTGTAATAAATTTCCTTTTATGAAAAAGGGTGATTTTCAAATAGGTCCTTGTAAAACGCAAGTTACTGCCAGGGGTATGGGTTTATATCCTAAGGTTTTGAATTTTATTGTAAACGATATCGGATATGAAAAATCTAAGTTTTATATGATAGTTAATGATAATAATCCCGCATCGGTAAAAGGTATTACTAAAGCCGGATTTGTTGAAACAGGCTTTGAGATAATACATAAGAAAAACGGTGTATATGAAACGGTAAAAATATAATTTTTAAAGGTGTAGTATGAGTGAGATAACAACTTGGCGCTATTATAGATTTGCTATGCTTCCGATATGTGCCCCTCATGAAGAGGCGGACACTTCTAAGGTGTTTGACGGCAGTATTTGGAAAGATAGCAGAAAGCCCTTTCTTGCCAGATGGACAAGTGGTTTTGATTGCAGATACGAAACTGAATGGTGGTACTGCATTAAGGACACGGTTTTTGATATATCCGCTATTAATGCTAAAAAAAGATATGAAATAAATAAAGGTATCAAAAATTTTGAAGTTAAAAAAATCAATCCAGTAGAAAAAGCAGAAGAAATTTTCGAAGTTTTAAAAAAAGCTTATAGTGCTTATCCTGAAAAGTATCGCCCTACGGCAGATTTTGAAGAATTGAAAACCGAAGCTGTAAAATGGGCAAAGGATTATGTTTTTGGTGCATATGATAGAGAAACCGGTGTACTTTGTGGATATGCAGTTCTTATAAAAAACGGTAAGCATATTATGTTTTCTATACAGAAAACCGACCCTGAAAAAGAAAAAAGCGGAATTAACGCCGCATTGGTTTTTGGAATACTTGAAGCCTTTAAGGATGATATAAATAACGGATGTTATATTGTAGACGGTGAAAGAAACCTGGTACACGAAACCAATTTTCAAAACTATTTAGAAAAATACTTTCAGTTCAGAAAAGCGTATTGCAATTTGAATATGGCTTATAAACCCGTATTCGGATTGATAGTTAAAACAATTTACCCGTTTAGAAAAATTTTAACAAAACTTGATGGCATAAATATTTTTCATCAGATAAACGGCATACTTAAAATGGAAGAAATTGCAAGAAATTGCAAAAATAATAACTTGAAGGAAGGCAATTAGATGAATATTTGGCTTATAAATCACTATGCTGTGCCAACTAAATATTATCCCTTAGCACGTCCGGCTAATTTTGCTAAATTTCTTATGATGGCTGGTCATAAGGTTACTATTTTTGCCGCTAGTACGGTTCATAATTCAGATATTAATTTAATTGAAGACGGTTCACTTTATAAAGAGGATACTGTTGACGGTATACATTACGTTTACGTTAAGGCTTCTTCTTATGCGGGTAACAGTATTGCCAGAATAATTAATATGTTTGAATATCCTGCAAGATTACCAAAAGTTTGTAAGAATTTTGAAAAGCCTGATGCTATTCTCACTACTTCAGTTACACCGATGGCTTGTATGTGTGGTGTGAAGCTAGCTAAAAAGTATGGATGTAAATGTGTGGCCGAAATAGCAGATTTATGGCCTGAAACTTTTGTTTCTTACGGTTTGCTTTCTTCTAAAAATATATTAATGAAGCTTTTGTACAGATACGAGCGTAGTTTGTACACCAAGGCGCCTAGAATAGTATTTACTATGGAGGGTGGCATTGAATACATACGTGAGCGTGGCTGGGATAAATCAAGCGGTGGACCTATTGAAGAAAACAAAGTATTTCATATAAATAACGGTATAGATTTAGAACAGTTTAATAAGTCACGTGAAGAAAATACTTTTGACGATGATGACCTTGATAATCCTGATACATTTAAGGTTTTGTATACTGGTGCGGTTCGCAGAGTAAACGGACTTGGCATGCTTATAGAAGTAGCTGAAAAGCTGAGAGAATTTAGCGATATTAAGTTTATAATTTATGGCGACGGTGACGAGCGTGGTATGCTTGAAGAACTATGCAAAGAGAAAAACTTAGATAATATAGTTTTTAAAGGTGCTGTAAATAAAAAGTTTATACCTTATGTTCTTTCAAAGGGCAATATAAATTTGATTCACGTTAAAGAAACACCAATAATGCGATTTGGTTGTAGCTTAAATAAGTTGTTTGATTATTTCGCAAGCGGAAAGCCTATTGTTTCAGATTTACCCGTAGCTTATGATTTAATAGAAAAATACGGTGCGGGGGTAACCTTAAAAGACCAGTCAATTGAAGCTTTAGCTAAAGCAGTGTATGATTTTTATAAAATGCCCAAGGCAGAGTATGACAAAATGTGTACTGCCAGCGCTGCTGCTGCTAAGGATTATGATTTTAAAAATCTTACAGATAAGCTTATGCAAATATTAGAAATCAATTAATATTTTGAAAGGAATAACATCAAAGGGTGTTTTAAAAATATGAGAGTAGGAATACATCAGTTACACTATTTTCCGTGGCTTGGCTATATGAATAAAATGGCTAAGTCGGATGCATTCATTATCTTAGATGATGTGCAGTTAAGTTATAGTTCATATATGTTCAGACATAAATTACTTTGCAAAAACGGTTCTGAAAAATATGTAACCGTTCCGTTTAATAAAAAGGATTATATGCAAAGAAAATACAGCGAATTAGAGCTAAACCCACAGGTTCCGTGGAAGAAAAATCATATAAATTTCATTAAAGATAGTTACGCTAAAGCACCTTACTTTAAAGAAGTTTGGGAAAAGCTGGAAGCTTTTTTTGAAAAAGACTATAATACGCTTTTTGAAGTTACTAATGAATCTGTAATGTTTATGCGTGATTGGTTAGATGTGAAAAGTGCTCTTATTTATCAAAGCAGTCTATGAGAAACCGATGGCAAAAAGAACGACTTGGTTTTAGATTTATGTAAAGAGGTTAAAGCGGATATTTACCTTTCAGGTAACGGTGCGAGAAAATATATGGATGTGTCTTCTTTTGAGGCTGAGGGTATAAAGGTTCAATTCCAAAAGTTCACACTTCCTGAATATAGTCAAATGTATACTGAATCTTTTGTACCGGGACTTTGCGGTCTTGATATGTTATTCAATATCGGTATAGAAGCTTCAAGAGAATTGTTAAATCAAACTTTACTGCAGAAAGAAGAATGATTTTGAAGGTATGTATTTTAACTTCAGTTCATCCAAGAACCGATTCAAGAGTATTTGAGAAAGAGGCTAAAACCTTTGCTCAAAAGGGATACGAAACGGTACTTATTTGTGCTGACGGTGAAAAGAACGAAATAAAAGATAATGTAACAATTAAATCTGTAAATTGTGCCTCTAACAGAATTTTAAGAGCTTTGGTTACAACAAAAAAGGTTTATAAAGCGGCACTCAATGAAAATGCCGATGTATATCATTTGCAAGACCCTGAGCTTGTAAGTATTGGCGTGAAGCTTGTTAAAAAAGGTTACAAGGTTGTGTATGATATACACGAGGATATTGTTGATACAGTAGACGATAAAACCTGGATACCAAAGCTTTTAAGACCTATGGCAGCAGCCTTTTTGGTTAACAATGAAAAAAAGGCGGCCAATAAGCTTTCGGCAGTAGTAGCTGCTACACCGTATATTGCTGACAGATATGTTAATTGGGGTGGAAAAAATGTTATTTTTCTTCGTAATTTTCCACGCACAAACCTCTTAACAGAACCGTTACCGTTTAGTGAACGTAATATTGATACAGCGTATACCGGTATTTGCCTTACTGAAAAGCGTGGTGCTTTACAGATGGCACAGGCCACTAAAAAGGCGGATGTTGTGTTGGATATTTATGGTGATATTCGTCCTGAAGAGCTAAAAGAATCTGTTGTTTCTGTTGGTAATCCCGAAAAAATTAATTTTTATGGCAGAGTGCCTTATGATGTTTTGCAGGATGCAATGTCAAAAATCAAAATTGGATTTTTGATTGAGCACCCAACACCTAATGCTATGAATGCTCTTTGCATAAAAATGTTTGAGTATATGAGCCACGGTATAGCAATTATTTGCTCAAATATTCCGCTGTGGCAGGAAATAATTGAAGAAACCGGTTGCGGTATTTGTGTTGACCCGTTTGATGTTGAAGCGGTAGCTACTGCTATAAATGAGATTTTGTCTTCTCCTGAAAAGGCTGAGCAAATGGGTATTAATGGCTTTAAGGCTGTTAAAGAAGTTTATTCTTGGGAAAAAGAATCTGAAAAACTTTTAGAATTGTATAGTAATTTATAAAAATTCAAGGTGAGTGTTGATGGAAAAAATTAACCGAAAGGCATATATTTTCGGACCTAAAAATGAAATATTGTGCAATTTCGGTAAAACTGTGGAAATTGGCACAAAATATCACTTAACGTTTGATGATAAAAATCTCGAAATCATTGATGTAACTAAAGACAATAAACGGGTGATTTTACTTGGTTTATTTGTTGATTGCCGTAATGCCGATTTGGGCAACTCCGAAATAGCGGGCAATGTTTTAAAGGCTTGGAAAAATGATTTAAATGATTTGTTTAGCGAAATTTCGTATCTTGCAGGTCATTTTATTGCAATAGCCAAGGAAAATGAAGATATTTATTTTTTTCCTGATGCTTGCTCTACATATAATATAGCTTATATGAGACATGATGATGATTATATAGTATCTTCTAATCCTAAGATTTTAGCGGATATGTTTAATCTTGAAGAAGATTTTTATTCCATCAAAATGCGAGACGGTACAAATGTGGGCGAATCATTACCTAACGATTGTACAATGTATGCAGAAATTAAAACTGTATTACCTAACCACGTATTAAATCTTACTGCAAAATGCACACAACGTTTATTTCCACTTAATAAGGATGAAAGAAATGTTGAGGAAATTTGTACAACGTCAGCAGAATATTTTAAAAATATAACTACTGCTTTATTAAATAAAAAACAGTTTTCTTTACCGCTTACAAGCGGTATTGATAGCAGAACAATTCTTTCTGCTATTGGTGAAGAAAATGCTTCAAAAGTTGTTTACTATACATATTTTCATAAATCATTTACCGAAAACAGTGGTGATATAGCAATACCAAAAAGTATTACCTCTGATTTTGGATTAAAATATTTAGCAATACCGGATGAAAAAGCACCTGAAGAGTGGATTAGGTATTATGAAAATGAAATTGAGAGTAATCCTGAAATATTTACACCGGGTTTGTGCTATACCTATAATAATAGCGAGCTTAAGGGAAAATATTTTCTTTCTGGTGGAATAGCTCCGGTTGGTAAAAGTGTTTACGGTCATGTATTACCTGAGTTTTTATGTACTCCATTATTCTTGTTGGCAAAAACGCATAATTCAAGCAAAGAAGCTTATAAAGAAATAAAAAAATGGTATAAAAATATCAAGCCTTTTTGTAAAAAAGCTGGTTTATCGGTATATGATATGTTTTATTGGGAATACCGCTGTGGTCGTTGGGATCAACGTACTCATTTGCTAATAGATGCGTCTATTGATATGGTTAGTCCTTACAATTGCGGTAAATTACTTTCGATGTGGGTTTCTGTAGACCGTAAGTACAGGCAAAAAAAGGTTATACATAAAAAAATTATTGAAAAATTATGGCCTAAACTTTTAGAATATCCTTTAAATCCCGATGATGGACTATTTAATATACTTAAAAAATATAGGTATGTATATTGGATTCTTTCCTATGTATATTGGGTTAAAGAATCTATAACACGCTATTTAAAGAAGAGGTAAAATGAATAGTAAGAAAAAGGTTTTTAAAAATTCGATAATATATTTTATCGGTAATTTTGCAACTAAAATATTAGCCTTCTTTATGTTGCCGTTATATACTCGGTATTTAAATCCCGAAGACTATGGCAATTTTGATACCTTGCAAAGCTATACCACATTGCTTGTTCCGATAATTTTTATTCAAATAAGCGATGCTGTTATTAGAATGTTGCTTGACGCAAAGGATACCGAAAACAGAACAAAATATGTTTCAAATGCATTTTTCACTTTGTTTTTAGGTACTTTAGTTTCAATAGTAGTAATTCCTTTGGTTTCAAAAACATTTGTATGCGATTCGGTATTTTTGTTTATTTTATATTTTGCACTGTATGCTTGGCAGGTCGTTATTCAGCAAATGGTGCGTTCCTTGGGTTATACAAAGCTCTATGCTATGGGCGGAATTGTAAGCACCTGCACTACGGTTGGACTTAATCTAATTTTTATAGTAGGATTGGGACTAAAATCTACCGCTTTGGTGTTATCGGCAATAGGCACTTCGTTGTTTATATGCCTGTTTATGTTTTTTAGCGCTAAGCTGTACCGATTTGTATCAATAAAGGCTATAAGCCGTTCGGTAATGGTTGAAATGGCAAAATACTGTGTACCGCTTATTCCAAATACTGTTTCATGGCATATAATTACGACCTTTAGCAAACTATATTTGGGTTATGTATGCGGTCAGAATGTACAAGGCTTGTTCTCGGTTGCTAATAGATTTCCGGCCCTTATTACTATGCTAACCGGAATATTCTATTTAGCATGGCAAGAAATCGGAATTGTTGTTTATAACACATCCGAGAGAGACGGTACATATACGGAAATATTTAATTTTTATTTTCAAAGCTTATTCGCTGGCACGATTGTTTTGTTGCCACTTTCAAAAATATACATTTTGTATACGTTGGCAGAGGATTATAAATCCATTTGGATTTATGTGCCTATAATGGTTGCAGCTTCGGTATTTTCTGCTTTAAACTCTTTCTTAGGTACGGCATATTTGGGCAACAAAAGCACTAAAAATGTAATGTATACTTCACTTATGGCTGCGGTAATTAATGTGCTGATTCTTATATTACTCACTAAAAGTATGGGTATATGGGGCGTTGCAATTGCAGGTCTTATAGCTTACTTGTTTTTATTTGCTATCAGATTGTTTGATGTTAGAAAATATGTACAGATAAAAATTAGCTGGTTAATATGCTTAAAAAGTATTTTAGGGTTAGCTCTGGTAACTTTGTTGTTCTATCTGTTAGACGGTGTTATGGCTAATATATGTACACTTTTTATTAGCTTTATTGTTGCAGCGTTTATAATGTTTGATATGATAAAGAATGTATTTGAAGTTTTAAAAAATAAATTTTTTTCTAAAAGAGGTGAATAGATTGTTAAAGGCTTTGAAAAAATCTTTTGTAGGTAGTTTATATAGAATTTTAAGAAATGATATTAATAATGTTAAAAACAATTTCAAGGCATTAGTAGCTGCTTGCTTTCGTTTTTCAAATGCTATAATCTATTTGCAAACCCCATTACACGGAAATGTAGGCGACCTAGCAATAGCTGAGGCTACATTGAAATGGTTACAAAATAATTTTGCCGATACTAAAGTTTATGAAATGGTGTACGGCGAACTTACGCTACTGCATAAAATACTGCTTAAAATTGTAATTAGAAAAAAAGATCTAATAATACTACACGGAGGCGGTAACTTGGGTACATGGTATCCTGCAGAGGAAAATTACCGTGAGTATGTTGTGAAAAACTATAAGAAAAATAGTATTGTAGTTTTTCCTCAAAGTGTATTTTTTAGCGAAGAAAATCAAGAGGTGAATTATAAAATCGGAAAAGTATATGCCGATCATCCCGATTTGCTTGTTTGTGTGCGTGATAAGATTAGCTATAATATCGCTAAAAAGTATTTAAACTGTAATATTGAATTATATCCCGATATTGTTTTAAGCTACGAGAGTAAAAATATTTCTTCTTCGGTTACAAGTAACGAAGTTTTGTTTTGCTTGCGTAACGACCGTGAGAAAAAAGTACAACCGGAATTTATTGATAATATTGTTAATGTTATTAGTAACGAATTTAGTCTTAAAATAAATCATTATGATACACACATTGGTCATCGTGTTACCTTAAAAACAAGAAAAGCTACAGTAGATGATATGCTTTCAAAGTATGCTAATTCTACTCTTGTTGTAACTGACCGTTTTCACGGCGGCATATTTGCTTATATTACCGGAACACCGTGTATAGTGTTAGAACCTAAGGATCATAAGGTAAAAGGCGGTTTCGAATGGCTTGTACGTGCGGGAAACATTTCAATGCCTACCAGTATTGAAGAAGTTCGTACCGAGGTATCACGTCTTAACAATTGCAAAACTAAAAACGAGCTTTATATTAAAGAGTTTAATTCTTTAAAGGAATATATAATAGCGCATATAAATTAAATGAGTAGGGTGAGTGGTAATTTGGAAAAAATAACATTAATAGTACCTATATATAATGTAGAAAAATATTTACCTGAATGTTTAGATAGTATTGTAGACCAAACATTTAAAGATTTTAAATGTGTTCTTGTTAATGATGGTGCTACCGATAGTTCCGCTGAAATTATAGAAGATTATATTCAAAAATATCCTAATATATTTAGTGCTGTTACAAAAGAAAATGGTGGACTTTCAGAAGCCAGAAACGCTGCTATTGTTTCGTTAGATACTGAATATGTTGCATTTTTAGATTCTGATGATATAGCTTGTCCGAATTATTTGGGATTATTATATGAAACAATAGAACGTGAAAAGGTTGATATTGTTGAGTGTGGGT
>JAZREW010000165.1:0-9883 GCA_045661005.1 Acutalibacteraceae bacterium
ATGGCGGAGTTTGCTACAGGCGCCGTTGCAATGGTGCAAAACGGCAACTGGGCATGGTCGCAAATTTCGGGCGTAAAGGGTAACACCGTAAAAGAAGCAGACATTAAAATGTTACCTATTTTTACCGGTATAGACGGCGAAAAAGGTCAGGGTATATGCATAGGTACTGAAAATTATTTCGCCATAAATAAAAATGCAGATGAAGCTCAGCGTAAGGAATCGCTGGCGTTTCTGGAGTGGCTGTTTTCAAGCGAAACCGGCAAAAAATATGTAACCGAAAAGCTTAACTTTATAACACCGTTTAATACTTTTAAAGAAACTGAACTGCCAAACGACCCGTTAGCAAAAGAAATCTCACGTTATATGGCAGATGATTCGATTAAAAATGTTCCTTGGGCGTTCAGCTCTTTCCCAAGCGATGCTTATAAAAAGGATGTTGGCAGCGCCTTGCTTGACTATGTTCAGGGCGAAAAGAAATGGGAAGACGTTAAAAAGGTTATAACTGATAAATGGAAGAGTGAACGAGGTTAATGAAAAATTCGGCTAAACGCTATTTTCCTATTTTTGTACTGCCTACACTTATAGCTTTTCTTATAGCCTTTGTAATACCGTTTTTGTTAGGATTATTTCTTTCGTTTACCGAATTTCGCACGGTAAGTGATGCTACTTTTGTGGGGTTTTCGAATTATATTAAAGCTTTTAGCGAAGATAGCACCTTTTTGCCTGCATTATGGTTTACTGTAAAGTTTGCAGTTTTATCGGTTATAACTATTAACGTAATAGCTTTTTTAATAGCGCTTATGCTTACACGCACCGTACCCGGCACAAGACTTTTCAGAACAGTTTTCTTTATGCCAAATCTAATTGGCGGTATAGTGCTGGGTTATATTTGGCAGGTAATAATTAACGGTGTGCTTTATAACTTCGGGTATTCTATAACATCTAATGCAACTTTCGGTTTTTGGGGACTAATAATACTAATGAACTGGCAAATGATAGGTTATATGATGATAATTTATATAGCCGGCATACAAAATATTCCAACCGATATTTTAGAAGCCGCCAAAGTTGACGGTGCTAATGCTTTTAAAACGCTTTATAAAATTACAATTCCCTCGGTAATGCCATCAATTACTATTTGTTTGTTTTTAACAATTACAAATTCGTTCAAGCTTTTCGACCAAAATCTAGCTTTAACCGCAGGCGCACCGAGTAACAGAACGCAGATGGTAGCTCTTGATATTTACAACACCTTTTATTCCAGAATAGGCTACGAGGGTGTGGGACAGGCAAAAGCAGTAATATTTTTTATAATAGTTGCAATAATTGCTTTGGTGCAGTTGCGACTAACCAGATCTAAAGAGGAGGAAGCATAGTTGAAAACAAGTGCATTTGACCGTTTTCTCTTTGTGTTGCTGTTAGCGCTGTCTGTGGTTTTTATATTTCCTGTTTTTATAGTTTTAATAAACTCATTTAAACTAAAATTTTCTATAGCATCAACCCCATTTTTATTGCCTAATAAAGAAAACTTTACGGGATTTGCCAACTATACCGAGGGCATAGCTAATACGGGATTTTTCTCAGCTTTTGGTTGGTCGGTTTTTATTACGGTATTTTCGGTTGCGGCTATTATTGTGTTTACCTCTATGACGGCATGGTATATCATACGTGTAAAAAACATTTTTAACTCGATGTTTTATTATGCGCTTGTATTTTCTATGATAGTGCCGTTTCAAATGGTAATGTTTACAATGTCTAAAACCGCAAATGTTTTGGGGCTTGATAATCCTATAGGTATAATACTGATTTATTTGGGGTTTGGTGCAGGGCTTTCGGTATTTATGTTTTCGGGATTTATTAAAACAGTACCCAAAGGCATAGAAGAAGCCGCTACCATAGACGGTTGCAATACTTTAGAGGTTTTTTGGCGGGTGGTATTTCCTGTGCTAAAGCCTACCGCAATTACTGTAGCTATTCTTAATACTATGTGGATTTGGAATGACTATTTGTTACCCTACCTTGTTATAGGTAACGATTATAAAACCATTCCTATTGCAATACAGTATTTAAAGGGCGGTTACGGTTCGGTAGATATGGGTGCTATGATGGCAATGCTTGTACTTTCTATTATACCTGTAATTGTGTTTTATCTTTTTTGCCAGAAATATATTATAAAAGGGGTAGCTTCGGGTGCGGTTAAGGGTTAGTAGACCTAAATATAAAAACACTAGCGGAATTTTACTTGCCGTTACTTCTTTGCCATCGGATTACGGTATTGGAACGCTTGGCAGGCAGGCTTATAAGTTTATAGATTTTCTTAAAAAAAGCGGACAAACCTATTGGCAGCTTTTACCCCTTGTGCCTTTTGGAAAGGGTAATTCGCCCTACTGCTCGCATAGCGCATTTGCGGGTGAAATATTGCTTATTGATATTGAAATGCTAATTGATGCAGGACTTTTAGATTTTTCGGATATTAAGGAAAAAGAGTTTTCTAAAAATGTAGACTACAAAGCTGTTAGAAAATTTAAACTGCCGCTTTTAAAAAAAGCGGCAGATAATTTTAATATAAAAGATACTGACTTTTTGAATTTTAAACGCAAAAATAATTATTGGCTTAAAGATTACTGTTTGTTTATGGCTATAAAGGACCATTTTGGCGGCAAACCATTTTATAAATGGGAAGAATCGCTTAAATACCGTTTGCCAAATGCAATAAAAGAATTTAGCAAAACGCACCAAGAAGAAATATTGTTTTATGAAATAACTCAATATTTGTTTTATTTGCAATTTTCACAGCTTAAAAAATATGCCGAAAACAGCGGTATTAAGCTTATAGGTGATATTCCGTTTTATGTTTCGCTTGACAGCGCAGATGTTTGGAGCAATCCCGATTGCTTTCGTTTGGGAAGGGATATGACGCCTGTTTTAGTGGCAGGTGTTCCACCCGATATTTTTTCGGCAGAGGGTCAGCTTTGGGGAAACCCTATTTACGATTGGGAATACCACAAGAAAACTGATTTTGCGTGGTGGAAGTTGCGCCTTGAGCACAACGCTTTTATGTATGATGTAATACGTATAGACCATTTTCGTGCTTTTGCAGATTATTATACCATTCCTTTTGGCGCAAAGAATGCGAAATCCGGCAAATGGGAAAAGGGAATGGGTATGCAGTTTTGGCAAAGCGTTAAGCCTGTAATCAGCGATACGGAAATTATAGCTGAGGATTTGGGCGGCGAAACCCCGCAGGTAAGGGGACTTATTGAAAAAACAGGATTTCCTAATATGAAGGTGCTGCAATTTGCATTTAACACCGACCTTAAAAATCATTTTTTGCCCAAGAATTATAACAGAAACTGCGTTTGTTATACCGGCACGCATGATAACGATACAACTGTTGGTTGGTTTGAAAAGGCTACCGACAAAGAAAAGCTGTTGTTTGAGCGGTTGGTACCGCAAATAAGTAATTCGCCTGCAATTAACCTTATAGCATACGGTATGAAAGCGAAAGCCAGAACGGTAATCATACCCTTGCAGGATTATATGAGCCTGCCTTCAGCAGACAGAATGAATGCACCCGGCACCGAAACGGGAAATTGGGAATGGCGATATACTGCCGATGCTCTTACAGATGAGCTTTGCAAAACGGTTAAAAGCTTAAGTTTTAAAAGAAATTAATAGTATAAATCTTCGGGTAATATCCTTTTTGTGTGCAAGCCGTCTCGTATAGTGAATTTTCGGCATACCCTTTTTTCGGACCAACACAGTATGTCTTCGTTAATACTGCAGTAACCGTCACTTGCAGTATCCGAGGGCGAAGAAATGTCACCTGTTTTTATGAAATGGTTACAGCACCAACAAACCATATATTTTTGCATATATAATACTCCTTTGGATAATTTGGTATACTTAAATTAAGTATACTTACAACATTATAACACAAAGTCATCTTAAAATAAACTTAAAATAAGATTTTTTTGAGGTATTTTTTATGCGAAACAAGAATAATAAACATTTAGGTATGGAAATTGATAAGGAATTGCACTATAAATTACACTATATTGCAAAGTTCGAGGGTCGTTCGGGTAACGGACAAATTATTTATATGATAAAAGATTACATTAAAAAATTTGAAAAAGAAAACGGCGAGATAAAAAAAGAAGAAACGGTTTAAAAAGCAACAAGTGCCTATCAGGAAAGATAGGCACTTGTTTTTAAGTGAATATTATAACTATTATAGCTTTATTTTGGGTTTTAGCTTATCTACGAAATAAATACTTAAAACAACGCAAATTAAATCTTTCAACAAAAATGGTAGCGAGCCTACAACAAAAGCCTCGGTTAGCGGTATGCCCGAAACAAAGCTTAGTTGTATTATTCCGCATATATGGCATAAAAGCAGACCAATAATGCCGAAAATCGCTTTTTGTTTTTTAGATTTATCTGCGGTAAAACCGCATGCTAGATTTAAGAGTATAAAACCTATTGTAAATCCGCCTGAGGTGGATAAAATATGCTGAACACCGCCACTAAACCCTGAAAAAACGGGTATACCCACAGCGCCGAGCAGTATATAGGTTATAACGGATGCAACGCCCCATTTAAAGCCAAGCAAATAACCGCACACCGCAACTGCAAGCGTTTGCAGGGTAAAGGGTACGCCTGCGGGGGTTAATATTGAAAGCTGTGCCGAAATACAAATAAAGGCAGTAAGCAAAGCGGCAATACTGCTTTTTACAAGACGGTTTTTATTAGAAGCTTTCATTTTTTCACCCACCAACATATTAATTTAACTTTTACAAGTATACCATATAAAGTTGGCTTAAACAATAGTATTTTGCGAATAGGGTGAAAGCATTTATTTGGCAGAATACAAAAAATCTCCTACAACAGTACAAGTAGGAGATTTTTGTATTATTTTTTAATTAAAATTAATTTTCGCTGTAAATTACAGTAACATCAGGATGAAGCTGTAATATAGAAGCCGGAACTTCTGGTGTGATAGGACCAAAGAAAGCTTTTTCTAAAATTTCTTTCTTATTTTTACCGTTTGCAATAAGCAATACCTTTTTAGCCTGCATAATGCCCTGCATACCCATTGTAATAGCCTTGCGTGGAACTTCATCAGCAGAAGCGAAGAAACGTGCGTTTGCCTCTATTGTAGAGGGGTCTAAGTCTACAACGTGGGTTTCTTTTGTGAATTTATCGTCCGGCTCGTTAAAACCAATGTGACCGTCAAGACCAATACCTAAAAGCTGTAAATCAATACCGCCTAAATCTTCTATGCGCTGGTCATAGTCTGCACCCTCTTTTTCAAGGTCAGCAGCACAACCGTTGGGAACGAAGGTTTTTGAACGGTCAATATTAATTTTAGAGAACAAATTTGTATCCATAAAATATCTGTAGCTCTGGTCATTGTCACCTGTAAGGCCAACATACTCATCAAGATTAACAGATGTAACCTTAGAAAAGTCAAGGTCTCCGCTCTTGCAGTATTCTTCAAGCTTAGCATAAGTGCCAAGTGGTGAAGAGCCTGTAGCTAAACCTAAAACGCACTTTGGCTTTGCAATAACCTGAGCTGCAATAATATTAGCAGCCTTGCGGCTTAAGTCTTCATAATTTGAAACAGTAATGTAATTCATACTTTTTTCTCCTTGAAAAATTATTTTCTTTTCACTATATTGTCAACACTTTTAACAATACAATCTTCTGGGAATACGCCCCTTAAAGCAGTAAGAGGGTAAACCGAAGTATTTTTGCCGATAACTGTTCCGGGGTTAAGCACACATCCGCAGCCTATATCTGCACCGTCAGCCAAAATGCCGCCAATTTTTCTAAGACCGGTTTCGTAATCATTATCAGAATGAATAACAACCGCCTTACCGTCTGACTTTAAGTTAGAACAAATTGAACCGGCACCCATGTGTGCTTTATTGCCTAAAACAGAATCTCCTACATAATTATAATGCGGAACTTGAACTTTTTCAAGTAAAATACAGTTTTTTAATTCAGAAGAATTACCAATTACGCAATTTTCGCCTGTAATAACCGAGCCTCTTATAAATGCGCCGGGTCTAATTTCGGTTCCTGAGCCAATAATAGCGGGCGCTTCTATAGTGGTATTTGGATAAATTTTAACATTTTCACCAACAAGAACGCCTTCGGCTATTTCTGTATATCCGGGCATACCCATTTTGATAAGTGAATTTATAAAATCCTTAATTTTGGGTAACATTTCCCAAGGATATTCGCTCTGCTCAAAAAGTGGCTTTAAATATTCGGTTTTACATTCAAAAAGCTCGCTTGTTTTTACCTTTTTATTCAACGTTATACCCTCTTTCAATAATAGTATTTACTATTTTATCAGCATATTCATAACATTTTTCTTCGGATTCGCTTTCAATCATAACACGAATAACAGGCTCGGTACCGCTCTGGCGTAAAAGCGCTCTGCCCTTACCGTCTATAAGTGCTTCAACCTCTTTTAGTGAATTAAGCACTTCGGCGTCACCAAGAACTGCGGCTTTATCTTTTACACGTACATTTTTAGTGTATTGTGGATAAAGCATAACAGGCTCTGCTAATTCTTCAAGGCTACGCTTAGAATCGCAAACCTCTTCAGTAATCATGATAGCGGTTAAAATACCGTCACCTGTAGTAGCATATTTTTTAAGAATAATATGACCGGATTGCTCGCCGCCTAAACCGTAATCATTTTCTTGCATGCATTCGTAAACAAATCGGTCGCCAACTGCGGTTTGAGCACATTTCATACCTGCTTTTTCAAGGCTTGCCATAAATCCGCTGTTAGACATAACGGTAGCAACAACCATATTATCGTTAAGCATATTGCGTGATTTTAAACGCTTGCCTAAAATATAAAGCATTTTGTCGCCGTCTACTACGTTGCCGTTACCGTCAACAGCTATACATCTGTCAGCGTCACCATCAAACGCAAAGCCTAAATCAAGATGCTGTTCTTTTACTATTTTGCAAAGATTTTCTATATGAGTAGAACCGCAATCGGTATTAACGTTAAGACCGTTAGGCTCGTCACCAACTATAACTGTTTGTGCGCCCAAAGCTGCAAAAACAGATTTAGCAATCATCCAAGAAGCACCGTTTGCACAGTCTAGACCTATTCTCAAGTTTTTGTAAGAGTTAGAAGCTAACGAAATTAAATAACCTACATAACGGTTTCTACCTGATACATAGTCTACAATGCAACCAATCTTTTCTTTATAGGCTACGGGTAAATCGCTTCCTGCAACACCTAAGGTTTTAAGGTCACCGTCGATATAAGCTTCTATTAAGGAAGTGGTGGCATCGTCTAGCTTTTCGCCGTAGCGGTTAATAACCTTTATGCCATTATCGTAAAAAGGATTGTGTGATGCTGTAATCATAATACCGCAATCAAATCCGTCCTGACGGGTAACGTAAGAAACACTTGGTGTGGTTGTAACGTGAAGCATATATGCATCTGCACCTGAAGCGGTGATACCAGCTACTAGTGAGTATTCAAGCATATAGCTTGAACGACGGGTATCTTTACCGATTACTATTCTCGGTCTGTAGCCTGTTTTGGTGCAACCGGAAAGCTCAGAAGAAAAATACCAACCTAAAAATCTACCTATTTTATATGCGTGCATAGAGGTTAAATCCTTGTTAGCCTCACCTCTGAAACCGTCTGTACCAAAATACTTGTTCTTTCTGGGCTCGCCTGATACTGCACGGTTAATTGCAATTTTATCCTGCAAAAGCTCGTCTGTAGAAATGTCAAACAACTCGCAAAGCTGTAAAACCTTATCGATTTGCGGAAGCGCCTGGTCCATTTCCCATTTAGAAACCGATTGTCTTGAAACGGAAATTTTTTCTGCTAATTCTTCTTGTGAAATATTTGCTGCTGTGCGAAGATTTGTAATTTTTTCGCCTATTGTCATAAAAAAACCTCTTTTCTTTGCTTTAACATTATTATATATCATTTTGCCTCTTAATAATACCAAACTGTTTTATTTTATTCCACCAACCAAAGTTAGTATTTTTCGCAACCTATGGTTGCGTTTGTGAAAAAAATCGACGATTTTCAGGGTTTTATAACGCTGATTTATTCTATTTTAGCAAACTTTCGTTTACTTTTAAATAGTTTTTGAAAAAATTGTTATGTAATATTTTGCATTTTTAAGGGAATTTTAATTGTAAAAGCTATTAAAGGAAATAAATTATGAAAATTTTTAAAAAAGATTTTTTAGTAACTGCTTTGTGCGGTCTTTCAATAGGGGTAGTAAACGGACTTTTGGGCGCCGGCGGCGGAATGATTGCGGTTCCGCTTTTAAAAAAATTAGGCTTAGACCAAAAAAGCGCACACGCAAATGCTGTTGCAATAATACTGCCAATAAGTGTGTTAAGTGCGGTTTTATATTTAATAAATGACTATGTCACCTTAAATCAAGCGTTAATATATATACCAACAGGTGCTGTGGGAGCGGTATTTGGCACATATTTGCTCAAAAAAATATCGCCCGTATGGCTTAAACGAATTTTTGGTGCATTTATGGTATATGCAGGCGTGCGCCTGCTGATTAAATGAATATAGCGGCCCTTTTAGCAGGGCTTTTATCGGGGATTTTAGGTGCAATGGGACTTGGCGGCGGTGCGGTACTTGTTATATATTTATCCCTTTTTGTAGAAACCGAGCAATTGACCTCGCAGGGTATAAATCTATTGTTTTTTATACCCATAGCAACTATTGCGGTTATTATATATTGGGTTAAAAAACAAATAAAGTGGATTACAACACTTAAAATTGCGGCATTTGGTCTTTTAGGGGCGGCTGTAGGCATTGGTCTGGCTAATCTTTTAGGCGGAGAGCTTACCGCTAAAGCTTTTGGAGGATTATTAGTAATACTTGGAATAGCCGAAATTTTTAAAAAGAATTCTAAAAATGTTGCAAAAGACGATAATAAATGATATACTAAAAACGAATAAATGTTCGTTGGAGGATTATTATGTCTAAAACACCTCTTACCGAAAAGCAACAAGCGGTTTACGAGTTTTTAGTAAAACAAATGGCAACCGGCTTTCCGCCATCGGTACGTGAAATATGTACAGCTACGGGAATTAAATCAACCTCTACTGTGCATGCAATACTAAGCGCTCTTGAAGAAGAGGGTTATATAGTGCGTGACCCTAAAAATTCACGTTCAATACGTCTTGATGCCGGGTTTGAATCTTCTATGGTGCCGCTTGTTGGCAGAATTACTGCAGGCAAGCCCATTTTAGCTGTAGAGGAAATAGAAGATTATATTCCGTATCCTTCAAAGGATGCTGAGGGTCTTTTCGCCCTTAAGGTGGTAGGTCTTAGCATGCGTGACGCCGGAATTTTAGATGGTGATATAATTGTAGCCGATAAAAACAAGCCCTGCCGAAACGGTGATATTGTTGTGGGTATGGATGGTGACGAAGCTACCGTTAAGCGTTTGCTTATAAAAAACGGTAAAATTATATTTATGCCCGAAAATCCTGATTTTGAACCTATTCACCCGCAAGACCCTATGGTGCTGGGTAAGGTTGTAGGAAGTTATAGAAAGTATTAAAAGCGTTATGAAAAAACATGTAGAAATTTATACAGACGGTGCTTGCTCGGGTAATCCCGGACCTGGCGGTTGGGGTGTAGTGCTTAGATTTGGCGAGCATGAAAAAGAGCTTTCGGGCGGTGAGAAAAACACCACCAATAACCGAATGGAGCTTACTGCCGCCATTATGGGACTAGAGGCATTGAAAGAACCTTGCTGCGTTACGCTTACTACCGATTCTAAATACGTGGCAGACGGTATTACTAAAGGTTGGGCAGTATCCTGGAAGAAAAATGGTTGGCGCAAGGCAGATA
>JAZREW010000166.1:0-5909 GCA_045661005.1 Acutalibacteraceae bacterium
GGATTTGCCCATAGACACCAACTATGTTTTAACTGAAGAATACCAGACCTATGCCCGTCCGTACAGCGATATCTTCAATTTGATCAGGTCATGGACCGGTATGGACAAAGGAACCGCCCAGCAGTGGTCTCCTGATGAAGCTGCGTTATATGCTGCCATGAGAGAACGCTTTGAAGAATCGGCTGTTAAAAACTATCTGACTGAGGCTGAGATTTCATATTGGCAAAGTCATGCAGATAGTCTTGAAACTCCTGTTGTATATCAGTTCCACGAAGGATACGGATGCATCTTAGAAACCTTTCTCACCGTAGGCTTTATGATGCTGATTTATGTCGCTATCACCCTTTCAAGTAGCTTTCCTGATGAGCATACTCACCGAACTGATCAGCTTGTTTTATGCACTTCAAACGGTAAAAAAAGGCTCTATTGGGTCAAGCTGCTTTCAGGAATCACAGTTGGCTGTGTGGGTGCATTGCTTATGGCATTGCTGACCTGGGTGCTGAGTCTGCGGGTATACGGTTCGGAGGGTTTTGATGCCGCAATACAGCTATTTTATACCGGCTACGCTGGCAATATCACTATAGGACAAGCATGTCTTGTTGCATACGGATGTCTGATTGTGACTGCGATTTTTATCAGCGTATTCGTCATGCTTTTGTCCGAGCTTTTTAGTAGCAGTATTGCCGCAATGTCAGTTACCACCGGCATGATCCTTGCAGGAATGATTATTCAGATACCGGCACAGTATCGCATATTGGGACAGTTATGGGATTATCTTCCTACCTGTTTTCTGTCCATGTGGAATACCTTTGATAGCCGTTTGATTTCTATGTTTGGAATGCACTTCACCTCATATCAAATCGTTCCTTTGATCTACGTTGTCGTCGCATCGCTGCTGGCATTCCTCGGAAGCCGTATCTATTGCCGCTGTCAGATCAGCGGAAGATAAACGCATACCTGTTATAACAAGCAGTTGCATCACAACCACCTGACACAATTCCGCAGGCGATTTTGCAACTTTTTCTGCAACAAAAATTTTGATAAATGAAATAATGGGTGGAAAAGTGGGTTCAAAATTGCCGTTTAGGATAATATTTAGGGCATAAATAAGCCAAAGAAGAACCACGAAAATGAGTGGGAATAATCCTACTTATTTCAGGGTAACCCCTCTCATTCGGGGTTTCTTCCAAAAGGGTAAAAATTGATATTCTGAGAGAACTCAAGAAAATTGCGAATCAAACGACCTTGTGTAACACACAGTTACGTGTTACATGAGGTCGTTTTCTTTTTGCTTGTCTAAATTTAAATTTTACTACAACATAAAATGCTCGTGAGATTATAGTGTCGAATATTAAAAGTTTTGACACTATTTTTTAAGTCACGTATAGTGACATAGGAAAAAAGGTTGACAACTTATATACTTCGTGATATGATGTATTGTGTAACGGGAGGTATGGTATGGATATTCAGTTAAAACGTGGTCTTTTAGATGTTTGTGTATTGGCGGCAATTAAAAATGAGGATTCATACGGTTACAAAATAATTAAGGATATGAAACCGTATATTGCTCTTTCTGAATCCACGTTATATACCATTTTAAAGCGCTTAGAAACAGCTGATATGCTTACGGTTCGTACCACAGAGCATGATGGCAGGCTTAGAAAGTATTATCATATTACAGATATAGGCTTAAAGCGCATTGAAGAATTCAAAAAAGAGTGGAATGAAATTTTACTTATATATAAATTTGTAACAAGGGAGGAAGAAAAATGAGCAAACAAGAGTTTCTTGCGCTTTTGCGTAAAGAATTATCAGGACTTCCTAAAAGTGATGTTGAAGAACGTTTAACGTTTTATGGTGAAATGATAGAGGACAGAATAGAAGAGGGATTTTCAGAGGATGAAGCCGTTGCGGCTATCGGTTCGGTTCAAAATATTGTGGCACAGGTAGTAGCAGAAATTCCTTTTGCGAAAATTGCAAAGGAAAGATTAAAACCAAAAAGACGTCTAAACGTGTGGGAAATAGTTTTATTAGCGCTGGGCTCGCCTATATGGATTTCATTATTGATTGCTGTTTTTGCCGTAATTCTTTCCTTTTATATTTCTTTATGGTCTGTTATTATTTCCTTGTGGGCAGTTTTTGTTTCACTTATTGCGTGCGCTATAGGCGGTATACCTGCGTGTGCTGTTTTTGTAACGGGTGGAAAAATAGCTTCGGGAATTGCCATGCTAGCGGCGGCAATAGTTTGTGCGGGAATTTCTATTTTTATGTTTTATGGGTGTCTTATCGCAACAAAAGGAATTTTAATACTTACTAAGAAAATAGCTTTATGTATTAAAAATTGTTTTATTAAAAAGGAGGATGCATAATGAGAAAGGCAACAAAAGTATGGCTTTTTACAGCAACCTCGCTAGTGTTAATGGGTTGTATTCTTTTTGCCAGTGTAATGACAACTTTAGGATGGGACTTTTTAAAACTTTCAACCGTTAAATATGAAACAAATACTCATAAAATCAGCGAAGATTTTGATGGTATTTCAATAAACTCAGATACTGCGGACATTGCTATTGCCCTTTCGAACGATGGAAAGTGTAGTGTTGAATGTTACGAAGATAAAAAGTCAAAACATTCTGTTGCGGTAGAGAATGGAATACTTGACATTGAATTGAAGGATGAAAAATCAGCGCATAATTTAATGGGATATATCGGTATTAATTTTAGCACCCCTAAAATAACGATTTATCTTCCAAAAGCAGAATATTCTTCACTTATAATTAAAGAAAATACAGGAGACATTGAGATAGCGAAAGAGTTTAATTTTGCTAATGCCGATATTTCAGTAAGCACGGGGGAAGTTGATTTTTATGCTTCGGCTACAAAATCAATTAAGATAAAGGGCGGTACCGGTGATATTTGCGTTGAGGATACGTCTGCAGGTGCGCTTGAGCTTTCAATTTCTACAGGTGAGATAAAGGTTACAGAAGTACAATGCGGTGGCGACGTTATGGCAGGAGTGTCAACCGGAGAGACTTATTTAACGGATATAAATTGTAAAAACATTGTGTCGACCGGTAATACAGGTGATATTACATTAAAAAATGTAATAGCCACAGAAAAGTTTTCTGTTGAGAGAAGTACAGGGGATGTAACATTTAACAGATGTGATGCGGCAGAGCTTAATATTAAAACATCAACAGGAAATGTTAAAGGTTCATTGCTTTCGAGCAAGTCTTTTATAACCGAAACTTCTACGGGTAGTGTGGATGTTCCAAAAACAACAACAGGCGGCAAATGCTCGGTTACAACCTCTACCGGTGATATTAGTATATTATTGTTATTGTTAGCTGACTAAAAAATTAAAGGTGTGTGGTAACTCCACACACCTTTTATTAATTGAATTTTATTCTTTTATAACCGAAAACTTTTTGTTTTCTACGTGAATTATTCTGTCACACGCTTTAAGGCTTGTATTTCTATGCGTAACAAATAAAATAGTTTTATCGTTAAGCTTTCTTATATTGTTAAGTACCTTGGTTTCGGTTTCTTCATCTAAAGCAGAGGTTGCCTCGTCTAAAAGCAAAATGGGCGATTTAGTAAGCAAAGCACGTGCAATGGCAATTCGCTGTATTTGCCCCTCTGAAAGACCGGCACCACGCTCTGAAAGAATAGTATCAAAGCCATCAGGCATAGATTGTATCAAATCATAAATTTCGGCAGCCTTTGTGGCTTCTATAATTTCTTCCAGACTTATAGCATCATTACAAAGGGTTATATTTTCTTTTATACTGCCAGATAGCACCAAATTACCTTGTGGCACATAAGCAAAAAGCCCACGTAAAGAAGCGTCTAACGGAATATTACCGTTTATTGAAATGTTGCCTGATTGCGGTTCATATAAGCCTAAAATAATTTTGAATATTGTACTTTTACCACTACCGGATTCGCCGGTTATAGCTGTAATTTTATTTTTAGGTATAATAAAACTGCAATTTTTAAGAATATTTTCATCTCTATAAGCAAAGGTTACATCGTCAAACTGAACCGACTCTAAATTTTGTGCTATTTCATCTATTTTGCCAGCTTCAACAGGCGGTTTGTCTTCATCTATCTGTTCTATTTCCATTAAACGTTCAGCAGAGGCTATTGCTGAATAGTATTGCGGTACTATACCCGAAATGTTTTGCATAGGGGCACGCAATTGTTGCACAAGCTGTAAAAATGCCATTAATGTACCATAGGTGATTAAGCCTTTAGAAATTTGTCCGGCTCCCCATATTAAAACGGCGTAATATCCTATTGTGAAAAAAGAATAAAGGCTAAGGTGGGTTGTAACAGAGATATAACTGCGTTTCATTTTAAATTTGAAATTTTTGGTCATAAACTGGGTGAGCTTTTTTGAAAAAGGCTCAATGCCCTGAAAGGTTTTTAAAACCACTATATTTTCAAAGCATTCCTGCATAAATGAACGGGTTTCGCCTTCACTTTTTTGACAGTCTTTATGTATTGTTTTAAAACGCTTATTCACAATTCTGCCAAAAGCGGGAACGGTAATTCCTGCACACAGAATTATTAAAGCAATACGTGAATCAAGCACTAACAGTGTAGAAATACCGCCTACAATTTTAGCCACCATAGAGCAAACGCTAGGAATAATGCTAATTACGCTATTTAGTAAAACATCAGTATCAGAGGTGAAACGGTTTAACAAATCACCCGAATGATGCTCGGTAATGTTTGCATACTTTTTTTTGCTTAATACTGTAAAAAGGTAATTTCTTAAAGAAATAGTAAGCTTTCCGCTTGTATGGGTGGTTAAAATTGATTGAATGCCGTTAAATACAATTTGAAATATAATAACTGCAACCAACATTATACCGTAGTAAGCTAGATTACCGCTTTTATTACCTGTAGCTATATCAAGAACATCTTTAGAAAGTAGAGCCAATACTATAAAGCTAAGCGATACTAAAACAGCTAAAACGGCTATAACCATAATTGCGGGGAAATATCGCTTAGTACGTTTATATATCCACTTTAAAGTTTCAATATTATTTTCTTTTGCTTTATTCAATGATTCCATTTTCTTTCATAGTGCGAACAAAAACATCAATATCGCCAAGTGCTAAAACAGTAGAAATATCAAAATTTTCTATAAGAGCATTAAGCATATCGGTTTTTGTTACATCCTTTTCTTTTAATAAATTCCATAAAAATACAGCAGTATCTGTAAGAGCGATAGCATTATAAGGAGCATCTACCGCCTTTCCTTTTGAAACAATTATATTTTGACCAGAATGGTTTACTAATTCGAAGCCTTCTTTTATTTTCAATATAACACCTCATTTTTTATGAAATATAAAATATTATACAACAAAATATTTAGTATTGCAAGTACAATAGGTTTTGTTGTATAATATAGATAATATAATAATATGCTATTTTTAAGGAGATATGTCATGGATACTTTTTTTGAACAAATAATTGCTATTAAGAAAGATGCTAAAAACATTTTCTTATTTGTATTAATTTGGTTGGTAACATTACTTATTTGCACATTTTTAATTTTAGTGCCGGTGCTTGGCAGTTTTACCTTGTTTATAATATGCGGTGCTCTTTTTGGCGCTTATAAGCTTTCTTCGCTGCTTAATGTTGAGTATGAATATATTATTACCAACGGAACGCTGGATATTGATAAAATTATTAATAAAAGCAGTAGAAAGCGAATGGCGTCGCTTGAGCTTTCTAAGGTTACAAGAATAGAAAAATATAATCCTGCTGCGGTTTCTTCAATAAATGCAAAGCAAATTACAATAGCTTGTAATTTAAGTGACGAATCCTATTTGCTTGTTGCTGAAAAAGAGGGTAGCGGTGCTACTTATATTGTTTTTGCACCTGACGAAAGATTACGT
>JAZREW010000167.1:0-3718 GCA_045661005.1 Acutalibacteraceae bacterium
TTGTGGCAAAAATCCACCTCCCTCATCAGATGGAGGCTGATTGCCGTATATACGGCAGTAGGGCGCTTTTGCAAAAGGCAGATTATTCGGTGGACTTTCAGTCCAGCCAGTAACAGCGGCTTACAGCCGCAGAGCAAACTAACGGCTTAGCCGGTAGTCATGATTTAATTCAGAAAGGAAGCAATATTTATGAAAATCTGTCATGTATGTAAAGCAGAATGCGAAGATTTTGCAGAGCTTTGTAGCGTTTGCGGTGCGGACTTAGCAGATGTGGTTGAAGAAGAGGTTATTGAGGAGACAGATGAAATATTACTTAAAGACCCCGTTTTGCTAGTTTCGGTAGAAGATGTTGTATCAGCTGAAATTTTTAAGGATATACTAAAGGAAAACAATATAGTATTTACCTGTGAAGAAAAGGATAACGGCGGCGCAATGCAGGTTCTTTTTGGCGGCGGTTTTGTGGCTTGCAATATCTATGTAGAAAGTGCAGACTATGATGTTGCCGATAAACTTTATGCTGAATTTTTAGAAAATGAGCCTGATTTTGACGAAGAGTTTTATATTGAAGAGGACACTCAAGAGGAATTTGAGGGTTAATGATGGGTTTGTTTAAGAAAAGGCAAGCCGAATCAAACACGGAAAAGAAATCGGGGAAGGAACCCGTGTTAGTGGCGGTGATTCCTGATACTGTGTCTTCCGAAATTTTTCAGGATATATTAAAAGAAAACGAAATACCTTTTATCTGCAGGCAAGAAGGTGCCGGTGGATATATTAAAATACTTACGGGCGGTTTGCTTGTGGCGGACAGTATATATGTAAGTGAAGAAAACAGTCAGCGTGCAAGTGAGCTTTACGAAGCGTATTTAAAAACTGAAGCAGATGTTGACATAGGGGAATAATTATGTTTGTAGATATAGCAAAGATACATTTAAAAGCAGGAAAAGGCGGCGACGGTGCCGTTTCTTTTCACCGTGAAAAATATGTAGCGGCAGGCGGTCCTGACGGTGGCGATGGCGGAAAGGGTGGAAACATTGTCTTTAAGGCAGACAGTAACCTTTCAACCCTTGCAGATTTCCGCTATAAGCGTAAATACTGTGCAGAAGCAGGTCAAAACGGCGGAGCTTCACGTTGTACAGGTAAAAGTGCGCCCGACCTTATAATTTCTGTACCTGTGGGTACACTTGTAAAGGATGCTGAAACAGGAAGAATTATTGCCGATATTTCAGATGATGAGCCTGTAATTATTGCTAAGGGCGGTAATGGCGGTTGGGGTAACCAACACTTCGCAACATCTACAAGGCAGGTTCCTCGTTTTGCTAAGAGTGGTAACCCGGGTGAAGAGCTTGATGTTACCTTAGAGCTTAAACTTCTTGCCGATGTAGGTCTTATAGGTTTTCCAAACGTGGGTAAATCTACACTTGTTTCGGTTGTAAGTGAAGCAAAGCCTAAAATTGCAAACTATCACTTTACAACCCTTACACCTGTTTTAGGCGTTGTAAGAATGGGTGAAGGCTCATCGTTTGTTATGGCAGATATTCCCGGTCTTATAGAGGGTGCCGGTGAGGGTATAGGCTTGGGACATGAGTTTTTACGCCATGTTGAGCGTTGCCGAATGCTACTTCATGTTATAGATATTTCGGGCAGCGAGGGCAGAGACCCTATTGATGATTTTAATAAAATCAATTACGAGCTAAAGGTGTTTAGTGAGGAATTGTGCGAGCGTCCGCAAATAGTGGTGGGCAATAAGTGCGACCTTACAGGCGATGAAGAAGTTAAGCGCATAGCTGATTATTTTGAAGGCTTGGGATATAAGTTTTTCCCAGTTATGGCGGCTATTGCTGAGGGAACAGGCGAACTGATAAATCATGTTGCGGCTGAGCTTGCAAAGCTGCCGCCAATACTAAAATATGAGGCTGAACCAAAGCCTGAGCCTGTTATTGAGAAAAATAATCGTGATTTCAGCGTAAGGGTTGAAAACGAAATTTATTATGTTGAAAACTGCGATTGGTTAGACGATGTTATGAATAGGGTAGACCCCGACGATTATGAATCCCTACAGTATTTCGAGCGTGTTATTCGTGATTGCGGTATTATAAAGGCGCTTGAAGATGCAGGCATTCATGAGGGTGATACAGTAAATATTCTTGATATTGAATTTGATTTTGTACCGTAATATTGTAGGACCTTGGTGATGATATGGAAAATGTAAAATTACTTAGTCCTTCGGTGCTTTGCTTTGTAGGCGACGCTGTTTACGGCTTGTATGTGCGTGAACACTTAGCTACAGTTAATCGACCTTCGGGTGAATTGCACAGACTTTCTGTAAAATTAGTAAATGCTTCGGCACAGGCTAAAGCTTTTGAAATTATAGAACAAATGCTTACTGAAGATGAAATTTCGGTATTTAAAAGGGGCAGAAATTTTCATACCTCTACCACACCGAAAAGTGCAACAAACCGTGAATACCATATAGCCACAGGGCTTGAGTGTCTGTTTGGATTTTTGCATCTTGCAGAAAAGAAAGAAAGAGCAAGCGAGCTTTTTGAAAAAATCTGGGAAAGTATGGGTGTGCAAAATGAAGCTTAATTATAAAAGAACAGTTCTTATAGGCTTTGCCTTTATGTCAATACTGGCGTTTTGGCAGTTTTATGATCAGGTAATACCTTATTTGCTTGAAAATAAATTCGGTCTTAGCACCTTGGCGGCAAACTCTGTTATGGCGGTTGATAATGTATTGGCTATTTTTATGCTGCCGCTTTTTGGCGCTTTGTCTGATAAAACTAAAACAAGGCTTGGCAAAAGAACACCGTACATTCTTTTTGGTACATTAGCGGCTGTAGGGTTAATGGTTGTTTTAGCCTTTTTCCAAGAAGCCTTGCATTTTTGGGGATTTATGATAACCCTTTTTGCTTTGCTTGTAACTATGGCGGTTTACCGCACACCTGCAGTTGCTTATATGCCAGACGTTACAGAAAAGCCACTTCGCAGTAAGGCAAATGCTGTGATTAATCTTGTGGGCTATGTGGGCGGTATTTTTGCAACGGTTGTTATGATGTTTATGCTTAAGAGTGATAAATCGGCAGATGGCGCTACCGTGTATTCTGAAGATCAGTCGTTCTTACCTGTATTTTTGGTAATTGCGGGCTTTATGTTGGTTTCGGTTTTAATTATGGTGTTTACCGTAAAGGAAAACAAGGTATTGGCTGAAACTAATATTAAAGAAGAGGAAGAAACGGTTGACGAAGCTGAAACAAAGCTTTCAAAGCCGGTAATTATAAGCCTTGCACTTATATTGATTTCGGTGTTTTTGTGGTATATGGCGTATAACTCTGTTACTACAGTTTTTTCACGCTACTGTGTTAATGTTTGGGGTACTGATTTAAGCACGTCTTCAAGCTATTTATTAGCCGCAACAGTTACTGCTATAATTGCATTTATACCGCTTGGATTTTTATCTAGTGCAGTTGGCAGAAAGAAAACGGTTTTATTTGGCATATTGCTTATGTCTGTGTGTTATTTGGCCGCTTTCTTTATAAAAAATCAAACCCCTGTAATGTATGTCGTTTTTGGTTTTGTTGGTGTAGGTTGGGCTGCTATAAATGTCAATTCATATCCTATGGTGGTTGAAATGTGTAAAGGCGGTCAGGTAGGCAAATACACAGGTCTCTATTATACATTTTCTATGGCGGCACAAATTACTGCGCCTTTGCTTTCGGGC
>JAZREW010000168.1:0-3154 GCA_045661005.1 Acutalibacteraceae bacterium
CGAAACAAAAAAAGCGAAAATAGTTATTAAGAATTCAACCGAAATGGTTGGCGAAGCAGAGGAGTACGAGGGTGCAGAGGATGCATTTTTTGACGGAATCTCGCTTCATAGAATAGCATCTTCAGAAGCGGATGCTGATAAATGGGCAGGTAACTATGATGTAGATGCTGAAATTATTCCAAGTACCGCAGAGTTTATAAAAGATGGTGGTTTTGAAAGCAAGCAGTTTGTTAGAGATGCTAAAGAGGGTTGGTCTTTATATTCAACTTCTTTAACCGATAAAATGATCTTCACTTCGGCATCTTACGCTGTATCAGAAGGCAAATATTCAATCTGTGTTCCAAAAGGTTTGAATGAATCTTTTTACCAGATAGTTTCTGTAAAAGAAAACACAAACTATAGATTAAGCTTTGATTCTTTAGCAGATAATGCTGGATGTAGTATTTTAATTGGTACTTCACTTGAAGATCCAAAATCCATTGCAAAATATGAGCGTATTGAAAAATCGAATGATATTCGTTCAAATACATTTATATTCAATAGCGGTTCTAATAGCACAATTTATATATTAATAGTTAACCGTTCGGGTTTTACTGCTTGGTTTGATAACTTTACTTTAAAGGAAATAGATACTCGTGTAAAAAGCGATTTGGCTTTTCGTGAGTCAGCTATTTTTAAAACTAAAGATGTTACAAGAACAGGACTTTCAATCGCTTGGTCTTCTGTTAAATCAAAACTGTATTCAAGCAATCAGTTAACCTGCGACCTCTTTATTTCTGAAAAACCAATAACAACCCAAAACTATACAGAACTCACATCTGTATATCATTATTCGGGTAACGATCTCAGAAGAAAAACTTTTACAGATTTAAAGGCCGGCACCGATTATTATTTTGCTGTTGTTGCAAGCGATCCTTTAGGTAATAAAGCTTATTTATTCTCATCTCCAATTTCAACTTTAATGGGTGTGGGAACTGAGCTTATTAATCCTAGCTTTGAAACAGGCGACGAAACAGGTTGGACTTTAACAGAGGTTGAATCTATCCACTTTAAATCTTCACCTTCAGAAGGTCAGTACGCATGTAGAATGGACGGTTGGTATACCAGAGTTTCTCAAGAAGTTAAGGTGGAGCCTAGCCAGAAGTATGTATTCGCTTTTGATGCATTAGATAATACTAATTTACCATATACATATTGGTTAGGTTCTGATGGAAATGATACTATAATCGGTCGTGTAGAACCAAATGCTTCGTATACAAGAAGAGTAGCTTACTATACGGCAGCTGCTGATACTGACCAAATAACAGTTTCCTTCAGCAATCAGGAAGACTGGGGAAACAGCGTTGTTGATAATATTTATTTCAGAAAAATTGAAAACGAAAACATATATTTCACAAGCAAACCTACATTATGTATTTCGGGCAAAGGCTTTGTAATTGTTGAGTGGCAACCGGTTGTTTCTACCGAAGATTCGGAAAGCATTACTTACGAAGTATTTGCTAAAACTTCAGAGTTTAACGAGAATGATATTTTGAATATGAGCCCCATCAAAACCGTAAAGGGCACTGTATCGCTAAATGCAATAGTTAGCGGACTTACTGTAGATGATTCTTGTTGGTTTGCAGTTCGTGCAATCGATTCAAAGGGTAATCAGGTTGTTGAGTATTCGCCAATGGGATATTCACCCAGAGACGGTGACGGCGTTCAAAATTCAAATAACGAATCCAATCAAGAAGAAGGTTCAGAGTCTTTTGGTGATATAGATCTTGACGATTCTTTTGATTTTGAAGATTCGGTTGATTTTGATGATCTTGATGATTTCATAATTGATGTTGATAGTGAAGACTTTGAAACCACCACACATTACGAGACTGTAATGAAAACTGCAAGCCGAAAGGTTAATAAAAAGGTAGAAGAAGTTTCAAAAGAGAAAAAACTTTTCGGTATGGTTCTTGTTGGTATAGGTGCTTTAATCATTATTGCGGGTATTGTTTTAGTAATTATTTTACTTAAAAAGCAACGTAATAAAAAGACTACTATTTTGGCAATTATAGCAGCAGTTGTAGCGGTTATCTTAATTGCGGTAGGTATATGGTTGTTACTTACTGCAACAACAGTTACATATAAAAATGTTGTAGAAACTAAAGAAATACCTGTTCAGGTTGAGGTAGAAGATACTGTTAGCGAAGATGATTCATTAGACAATCTTGACTTTAATGATCAAAAGGGCGACGATGATAAGCCGATAGGTAATAAACCTTTTGAAGAATTAAATAACGCTAACAATAGTGACGCTCAAGAGCCTCAGCAACCTGAAAACAATGGTAATCAAAATAATAATTTAGGCGACCAAACATCAAAGCAGGATGAAGATGCGATTGACGTTGTACCTAACAATACTTATAACGGCAAAGTTTATTATGTTTCTATAAGTGAGGGTTCAGACGCAAACGACGGTCTTTCGCCACAAAAACCTTTAAAAACAATAGAAAAAGTTAATAGTTTAAGTTTGTCTAAAGGCGATAACGTATTGTTTAAGTGTGGCGATTTATGGCGTGGCACAGAACTGAACGGTAAATCAGGTGTTAGATACAGTTCTTATGGTGAGGGTGAAAAGCCGGCATTCTACGGTTCTAAAACCAACTACGCTGATACAAATAAATGGGTATCAACAAGTTATGCTAATGTATATGCCATAACCGATGGATTAGGTTCTATAGGCGGATTTGTTTTTGATGAAGGCAAGAGCGTACCTGTATATGTTGATACAGATTCAGCATCAAGCCTTAAGAAAAATGGTCAGTTCTGTTTTGATAAGACTATTGGCAAGTATTGTATTTATCTTGATTCTGGTAATCCTGGCGATGTGTATTCAAGTATAGAGGTAATTACTTCTAATAGAATGATTTATCTAGTTACCGGTAATACAGTAGAAAACATTGAAATAAAATATGCGGCTTATGGTGTTCAGTGTTGGGGCGGTACAGATATTGTTGTAAGAAATATGGATATTTCTTACATTGGTGGACGTGCTGATTCTACTGGTATAAGAGCGGGTAATGCCATTGAGTTCTGGCAAGATTTAGATAAGATTTTGATAGAGAAAAATAATATTTCTAATTGTTATGACACAGGTATTACCGCACAGTATGCC
>JAZREW010000169.1:0-2476 GCA_045661005.1 Acutalibacteraceae bacterium
AACATATACATCCCAGCCGGTGTAGTGAATGATTCCAGAAACACCGTTTCCGGAAAGATTTCCTGTATTATAGCAATCATAGAAGGAGTTTCCATCTTCGGGTAACAATCCTCTGATACCGGGAGCATCGCCGAGCGCAGCCTTTACCGCAATACCTGCGGCGGGATAGTTCGTGGCACTTACTGCCCCGTCCTTTTCCATGTCAAAGTACTGTTCTACAGTGATATTACCCTTGTTATAGCATTCTCTTATCTGTGCATATGAAACACTTGCCGCTATTCCGGCACCGTAGGCAAAGCCGTATTCCGCCTGCATATTTATATAAATATCAGAAGTGTTGTAGCAGCGTGTAAAGTTGCCGGTGTGAGTGCCCACAAGTCCGCCCGCCTGAATCGATGCGGTAGGTGTATTTCCATAAGCCTTACCCACCTTAACACTGATTTTTCCACCTGCACTATAGCAGTTTTCAATATTTCCTTTTGTTACAAGGGAAGCAAGAGAACCAATGCTGAGATCCGAGCTCGTAGGCAAAGTACCGTATTCAATATCGATAGTATGATTTATAATACCAAGATTCTTTATTACCGTTCCATTTGCATTTATTCTTGCAAAAAGTCCGTAGTATCTGACATTTGAACCCTCTGTCATATAAATTGCCTTGTCGTGTACCTTGATAGTCATACCCGAAATTACGTGACCGTTTCCGTCAAGGCTTCCGGTAAAGACAACACTTCCGGCGTGCGCCTTATTCCATTGGTCTCCCATAGTACCGCCGTATGCTTCGGTTCCGCCTATAGGCACCCAGTTACCCCAAGAAGAAAGGTCAATATCGGCAATAAGCTTATAGTGTTTGTCTGCACCAAATCTTATTGAGTTAAGCTGATCTGCAGTCTGTATAAGATAAGGATCGGAAACACTTCCGCTTCCGCCCGCAAATGCAAACGGTGTTTGCTTTATTTCTGCAGGAACTTTATCTGTGGTAACTTTTTCTACAACTTCTTTTACTTCTTCTTTCTTTTCTTCAGGCTTATCCTTAGAAATCCATCCCTTTAAAATAACACCTTCTCTTCCGTCTTCAGAAACGGATTCCCAACCTGTAACCGATCCGTTTATATAAGGGCGGTCAGGCGTACTGTTATTTAAGTAATATTTTGTATAACATAAATCTGTCAGACGAATTTTAATTCTTGCGTAATACTCGCACCCGTTTTTGATTTTTCCGTTTTCATCAAGCTCACCTTGCCAATCTACGCTTAAAACATCAAACATTCCAACCTGACTTTCCTTAGGCGTGCAGTTATAGGAAAGCTCTGCACCCTCCACAGGACGCTCAAGCTGTACAAAAACCGTAATTGGTTCTTTTCCTGCCAACGGTCCTGAAAGAAGCTCGGGGAAGGTATAATAGACTACGCCCTGCTTATTGTCCTTTGTGACATTTATTAAGTCTGCGCCTTTTCCGTTTACAGTAGGTTTTCCCTTTTGCTCTACTATAAATTTGTTTGTTTCTGTATCTTTGACACGCACGGTAACATATACAGTGTATTTTTCGCCTTCTTTGGCATTACCGTTTTCGTCAAGATTTCCTTTCCACTCCACACTTGTTACATAGGTGCTTGCATTTTGAGGCAATACTGCATTCACAGGAAGCGGAGAGCCTATTTTCGGTTCATCTATTGTAACCTTATAAACCGACAAAATAGTTGCCGCAGAAGCAGGTATAGCTGTAAATATGCTAATCATCATACAAAGACATAAAAACATACATAGCACTTTTTTCATTGTTCATTCCTTCTTTCTATAATAATATAGTAAATTTTAATTATTTATCATCTTGAACCGCCTCCGCTTTCGCCGCCAAAGGAAGCTCTGCCACCACCGCCGCTTGTTCTTCGTGGCTGCATTGCTCTTTGTGATGAGCGATACATACTGCGGTAATAGCTGTGGGCGATTATTACATTTCTGTTATAGGTTTCAAGCTCAGGTATCTTTTCGGGATAAACCTTTTTAAACTGCTCAAGAACCTTATCGGCAATTCCGAAAAGTGTGGCATAGACCATATATTCTTTCCAGATAATTGTTTCTGTTATTTCTCTTTCAGCAATCAAGGTAAATTCATTAAGATACTTTTTAAGACCAATAATCTCAGAGAGTTCTTCTTTACCCTTATCGCTTAAATCTTTAATGCAGTTACCTGCGCCGCCTGCAAATCCGCCAAGAGTTATAAACTCTTGCTCTCCGGCATTTTTTACACTTTCTATAACTTCATTGATTTTTTCAGGATTTTTGTATGAATATTTTTCAAGCTCTTTTTCCTGCAAGATTCCGTCATCGCCTGCAGAGAGAATAAGCAGATTGTAAAGAGTTAATTCTGCCACTGTGTCAGGTTCTTTTATAAGTTTCAGATTGACGCTTTCTTTCACCTTGCCGAAAAGACCGACGCTTTCTTCTTAAGTCGGAGGCCAAGCGGTCTTAGGAA
>JAZREW010000170.1:0-2321 GCA_045661005.1 Acutalibacteraceae bacterium
GACTAAATGTTTGTTATTGATAGTGACTTAACAATACATATTACTAGAGGTGATATGGGGATAATTGCCGTAACCGCAAACAATGGCGAAACCGATTATGAGTTTAAAAGCGGTGATGTGGTGCGTTTAAAGGTGATGGCAAAGAAAAACTGTGCTGATGTTGTTTTAAAGAAGGATATTGAGGTAACAGAGCCAACACTAGCGGTAGAAATTGCTCTTGATAGTGAAGATACGAAGTTTGGCGGCCTTATAAGCAAACCCACCGACTATTGGTATGAGGTTGAATTAAACCCCGACACCAAACCGCAAACGATTATTGGCTATGACGAGAACGGAGCGAAGGTATTTAAATTATATCCCGAGGGCGGTGCTATAAATGAGTAATACGATTAACGGAACTGTTGCAACAAAGGGAACATTAAAAGGTAATATAAAAGGTGTTTACGGCAAGGATGGATTATCGGCTTATGAGATAGCAGTTAAAAACGGCTTTAGGGGAAGTGAAACAGAATGGTTAGAATCAATAAGTAAACTACCAATAACCCCGGAAGGTACTGTTGTTTCTCAAAATGCCGACTTTGCCGAGGTTGCAGAATGGTTTGATGGTAATCTCGATAACGAGGATAGAACAGGCTATTTTGTATGTGCCGCAGATGATGTACACGGCATTATAATGCGAAAAGCCAAAAGCACAGATGATGTTAAGGGTGTTTCGATTCTAGCACCTGCCTTTGCAGGTAACTATACCAAAGATAAATTGGACAGTAACGGCAAATTATTACCCAAGTACAGTTATGTTGCCATTATAGGCTTTGTGCCTGTAAGGGATAACGGCTCTTGTGGTTTTGGCGAAGAATTATGCAAAAGATGTATGCCCGATGATTACGGATGTGCCATACCTTCAAGTAACAGTATGGGTTATCAGATTGTTAACCGAATTGACGATAATCGAATCCTTATAATCATTGAACCAAATGGTGATATGGTGCAGAGGATTAAGTCAAAGGTTAATCAAATTCAAGAGGATATGGCTAACAAAATTGCAACTTGGCAACATAACACAGAATATAAGATTGGTGATGTGGTGATTGCTGATGTATCTATTGTTAATCATGGTTTTTGTACTGCTTTATTGACTTGTAAAAAAGACCATACATCTATTGGTGAAGATGATGGTTTTCTTGCAGGTAATGGACAACAAGATGAATGTTGGAGCATTGAAAGAATTAAAGTTGTTTCTGCCGAAAAAGATTTGTTCGGTAATTTCATCCACGAAACCTACGCAACCAAAGCGGAAGTTGGTGAAGCCATTACCGATATAATGTACGAGAAAATAACGCTTATCGGTGGCAAAATAGAAGATTGGTCTATTGCTGAATTTACACCTAAAGTTGGGCATAAATACGATTTAGTGGTAGAGCCGTTTACAATAAGAGCTTGGCTTACTTCGGGATATAGATGTATTGAAATAAACGAATATTATACTGATGGAACATCAAATAGGGTTAGTACAACATCTGTTGATAATTACAATGGTTCTAGACAAAGAATAACCGTTGACAATTCTTCTGGTAATGTTCAAAAGGTTGAGGTTAAATTAAGACCCGAAACTAACACCGAGGCTTATGTTTTGTTTGGAGATTTAGAAAGTCAGATTATTACCGACCACAAGCGTTTAGATGAAACCGAGGCTGATGTTGAAGCCGTTTCACGATATTTTGTTTATGATAAATTAACCGCAGATTTTACAAATAGCACCCTTAATAGCACATATGTCAGTGCGGGAATAATGAACTTGAACAAACCTATATGCAAGGGCGATAAGGTAACTTTTAGAATTGATGCTCCAAGCGGTGACGAAAATCAACATTATTTCAATTGGTATAATGGCGGAACAAGAATAACGGGGATTGCTAATCAAAATGGATTTGGTTCAAGAGTATTTGAGTATACCCACAATCACGAACAAGATATAACCGCATTAGAGTTTGTTTTGGTTAAAGTTATTCAGCAAAACTTATACACTATTACTATATTTGATGAAAATTCAATACTTGAAAAAGTAGATGAGCTTTCAAAATCGGTTGAGGATATTTCAAACGGAACAATGCAAGTGCCTGACTATTATAAAGACCATTTAAGCGGTGCAATAAGCAGAGCGAAAACAAATCTTTTAAACGCAGGTATAGACGGTGAAACTTTTGTGTTTATATCGGATATACATTGGGAAAACAATGCTAAAAATTCACCTGCTTTAATTGGTGCGATTACAAACGAGTTACCGATTGAGAATGTTATATTTGGCGGTGATGCTTTTAACG
>JAZREW010000171.1:0-1630 GCA_045661005.1 Acutalibacteraceae bacterium
CCGAAATGATGAGCACCATGATGAACGGTATTTCGGCGAATAATCTTGAATTGTTTAAAAAACACATAGAAAAAACACCCGATTTTAAAGAGTATACCAGCGAAATTCAATATGTTTATTCTACAGATATGAACATCTACACCGAAAGCGGTAAGCATATAAATCCAAACCAGGTATTTAACATCATTTCAAAAAGTATGGGTATGAGCGAAACAGATAACCAGATGACAGGTATGATGATGAATACTGAAACCTGGCATCAATTGTTTGAGGATGAAGAATTCTTAAATCAGCAATACACCATTTTAAAGGGTAATTTGCCAAAAGCTTATAACGAAGTAGTGCTTGTGGTCAACAGCAATAACGAGATAAGCGACTATGCCCTTTATTCTTTAGGTTTAAAGGATACTGCCGAGCTTGAGGCAATGGTAGAAAAAATTCAAAAAGGCGAAAAGGTTGAAGCTACTGCCGATGTTTCCTACACCCTTGATGAATTGCTTGATTTAAAGTTTAAGCTTTTGATTAACAGCGATTATTTCACAAAAAATGAAAACGGCACCTGGACAGATAGAAGCAAAGATGAGCTTTATATACAATCAAAACTAAACGAGGCTGAGGAAATAAAGGTTGTAGGTATTCTTAAACCTGCCGAAAGCTCGGTTAACGACCAAACAAGCGGTTTTATAGGCTACACTAAAGAGCTTATGGAAAAGCTTATAAACGATGTGAATGAAAGTGAAATTGTAAAACAACAAAAGGAAAATGAAACTGTAAATATATTTACCGGCAAGCCTTTTGAAAATAACTTTGAAAATATGACCTTTGCTCAGCTTAGCGGATATATTTCCACCCTACCTGAAGCCGAACAACAACAATATAATGCCTACATTGCACAAATGCAGTCTACCGGTATGAGCGAGGAAGAAATAACCGCAAAATTCACAGAAGCATTGGTAGCACAAAGTGATTCTGCCACCTATGAAGGCAATCTAAAATCAATGGGTGTATCTAGCCTTGCTAAACCAAACAAAATTAATATTTATCCAAAAGATTTTGAAGCTAAGGACACTATAGCTTCCCTTATAAGCGAGTATAATGATTCTGTAGAAGAAAAAGAACAGATAACATATACCGATTATATCGGACTTATGATGTCATCTGTTACAACAATTATAAATGCCATAAGCTATATACTTATTGCATTTGTAAGCATTTCACTTATAGTATCTTCTATAATGATAGGTATAATAACCTATATTTCTGTACTTGAGCGTACAAAAGAAATCGGTATACTAAGAGCTATTGGTGCTTCAAAGCGAGATATTTCACGTGTGTTTAATGCTGAAACCCTAATAGTAGGTTTTACGGCGGGTGTATTAGGAATTGGTGTAACGTTACTTTTGCTTATACCAATAAACGCAATTATTAAGGCTTTAACCGATATTGGCAGTTTGGCAGTATTACCCTACCAAGGTGCAGTAGTGCTTATATTAATAAGCATGTTGTTAACCTTTATTGCGGGTCTTATACCGTCTAAAATAGCCGCTAAAAAAGACCCCGTAACATCACTCAGAACAGAATAAAAGCACACTAAAGTACTATATTAAAATCAAGTCGGATCGTAGCCATG
>JAZREW010000172.1:0-19882 GCA_045661005.1 Acutalibacteraceae bacterium
ATATTACCAAACTACCCCTCAGTCAACTTCGTTGACAGCTCCCCTGACAAGTGGAGCCGACCACTGCGGCGGGATTGCTCACCGGCAAAAGCCTCTTTGGAACCACACGCTTAGCGTGCGGTTTTCGTTATACAATAAAAACACCTTTCATTTGAAAATTAACTCAAATGAAAGGTGTTTGTTTATTGTTTATCTTCTTGCAAATTTTCTAACGCTACACGAACAGCTTCGATTACAAAAGCTGTAAATGTACAATTTTTACCGCTAATTTCTTTTTCAACCTCTTCTATTAAATCATTTGGGAAACGAATGCACTTATTTGTTGTTTGTGGAATTGAAGGTATTTTAAATTTTTTCATATAATTCACCTCTGCAAATATTATTGTATACTCAAAAACATTTGCAGTATGCATTGCATTTGTATTGCATATTTCTTAAAATTATGCTATTTTTAATACATTAATAATAAATATAGTGAGGTTTTTATGATATGAGATATTGCTCCGGATTCGGTCACTCAGATTGTTTTAAAACTGACAAACAAGAATTAACGGCATTGTTAGAAGATTTGATTCTTAATCATGATGTTGAAAATTTTTTATTAAGTAACTATGGTAATTTTGACAGTGTTTTTAGTAGTTGTGTCAAAGGTTTGAAAAAGACATATCCAACTATAAAATTGATTTTGGTTAAACCATACTATACGAAAGAGTTATTAAAAAGCAAAGGGTACTATACTACTTCGTACGATGAAGTTTTAATTCCTGAAATTTCAGCTAAAGCTCATTTTAAATCTGCAATTACCATTCGCAATCGATGGATAATAGAAAAGAGTGATTTTATTGTGTCAAATGTGTATAAAGGTTATGGTGGTGCATTTGAAGCAGTAAATTATGCAAAGAAAATCAATAAAAATATTTTATATTTATCAAATCACTTCTAAATTATTCCACTCAGCATTTGACAAAGCAAATTGTGTATGTTATACTTTATTCTAAGTTAATATTGCATTATCAGGAGGAATAAAAATGCTGGATATTAGATTTATATGTGAAAATCCCGAGCTTGTTAAAGAAAATATTAAACGCAAATTTAAGGATAATAAAATAGCACTTGTTGACGAGGTAATTGCGCTTTACACCGAAAAGTGTGCCGCAAACACAAAGGCTAACGACCTTAGAGCAAACCGTAATAAAGTAAGTAAGCAAATCGGTATGCTTATGGGTCAAGGCAAGCGTGACGAAGCCGAAGAAATGAAAAAGCTTGTTAACGAACAGGCTGCTGAGCTTAAGGCTTTAGAAGAAAAAGAGGCCGAGCTTTCTAAAAAAGTTTTAGAGCTTCAGATGAAAATACCGAATATTGTTGACGAAAGCGTTCCTGTAGGCCGTGACGACAGCGAAAACGTAGAGGTTGAGCAGTTTGGTGAAAAAACCACCCCTGACTTTGAAATCCCCTACCATACAGATATTATGGCAGCGTTTGATGGTATTGATAAAGAAGCTGCCGGCAGAGTTGCAGGCGAAGGTTTTTATTACCTTATGGGTGATATTGCACGCTTACACTCAGCAGTTACTGCATACGCTCGTGACTTTATGATTGATAAGGGCTTTACTTATTGTATTCCCCCATTTATGATTAGAAGCAACGTTGTAACAGGCGTTATGAGCTTTGAAGAAATGGACGCTATGATGTACAAAATAGAGGGCGAAGACCTTTATCTTATAGGTACATCAGAACATTCTATGATTGGTAAGTTTATTGATACTATCACCGAAGAAGCAAAGCTTCCTTTAACACTTACAAGCTATTCACCATGTTTCCGTAAAGAGAAGGGCGCTCATGGTATTGAAGAGCGTGGTATTTACCGTATCCATCAGTTTGAAAAGCAGGAAATGATAGTTATTTGTAAGCCTGAAGAAAGTATGGATTGGTTCCATAAAATGTGGAGCTATTCTGTTGAGCTTTTCCGCAGTCTTGATATTCCTGTAAGAACACTTGAATGTTGCACAGGCGACCTTGCTGACCTTAAGGTTAAATCTTATGACGTTGAAGCTTGGAGTCCTAAGCAACAGAAATACTTTGAAGTTTGTTCTTGCTCTAACTTGGGCGATGCACAGGCTAGAAGACTTGGCATTAAGGTTAAGGGTGAAGACGGTAAGAAGTATTTAGCACACACACTTAACAACACAGTTGTAGCACCACCTAGAATGCTTATTGCTTTCCTTGAAAACAATCTTAAGTTTGACGGTGAAAAGTACAGCGTTTCGATTCCTGAGGCTTTAAGACCTTACATGGGCGGCAAAACCGAAATTACAAGTAAATAATTTATAAAAAATCACCGCAGAGTTTTTTCTCTGCGGTGATTTTTTTATTTACAAATTTACGGTGCACAACTTTTACAAGGACTATAACCATTACTTATATATTCTGCCCTATTTGAGAAATGCGCCTTATTTTCTTCTTTCATTTTACTAACCGAGCCACAAGTAGATTTATGAAATATCTTACTGTTTTTGTTTCCGCAAAAAGCGCTTGAAACAGATGTGTCGGTCTCGCCTCTTAAATCATTGTCTATAGTATATTGGTTGTTTTCACCCTCAGCGCCTACAAGCTCGCCTTTTATTGTATCGGGCATTGTGTCACTATTCTTTGAGCTTACCCTGTACCCGTTTACCGTATCATCTGTTGCGTAATTTATTACAACTGTCTCTTTTGATGTGGTATCTTGGGCATTATTACCGCAAGCAGTACACACAAAACACATTGCAAAAATACATAGTAAAATTAAAGTTCTTTTAAACATATACCAAACTCCAAAAAACATTGTTACCACTTCATTTTAATTATAACAAATTCCTTTAATTTGTGCAATAACCATTTATTTTACTAAAGCGTTAAAAAATGCTTGCAAAATTGTTTGAAAGATGATAGAATATTCAAGTAAATGCATTGATAAAGGAAAGTAAGCATTTTTTCAACTTTAAGAGAGTGTGCGCCTTAGGCTGTAAGCGCACATAAGTATGAGTTTGCCGAAGTTCCCTTTTGAGCAGCAGTGCTGAACTTTTAGTAGGTGCTGACGGTGGACACCGTTATAGGTCGCAAGAGTGTTAGCTCTGTAGCAAGAGTTAAAAAACGGGTGGTACCACGGAGATTACTGTAACTTCGTCCTGTTATGATTTAGTCATAATAAGGCGAAGTTTATTTTTTTGGAGGAAACAATATGAAAGAACAGCTTAAAAACATTAGCTTGTCCGCTAGCGAAGCTGTAGCGGCGGCTGAAAACGAAGCGCAAATTGAAGAAATCAGAGTAAAATATTTAGGTAAAAAGGGCGAGCTTACTGCTATTTTAAAGCAAATGGGTTCACTTTCACCTGAAGAAAGACCGATAATGGGTCAGCTTGTAAACGAGGCAAAAGCTCAACTTGAAACCCTTATAGCCGAAAAGAAAGAAATTCTAAAAGGTGCGGCTTTAGAAGCTCAGCTTAAGGCTGAAACAATTGATATTACAATGCCTGCCAAGGAAATCAAACCAGGCAAGCTTCATCCGTTAAACACAGTGCTTGACGATATGATTAACATTTTTCAGTCTATGGGATTTGACGTTGTAGACGGTCCCGAGGTTGAAACCGACCATTATAACTTTGAATGTCTTAACGTGCCTGCCGACCATCCGGCACGTGATATGCAGGATACCTTCTATCTTGCAGAAAATCTGCTCTTAAGAACACAGACCTCTGCCGCACAGATAAGAACAATGGAAACAAGAAAGCCCCCTATCAGAGTTATCTGCCCTGGTCGTGTTTTCCGTGCTGACGAGGTTGACGCTACACATTCACCTGTTTTCCATCAGATTGAGGGTCTTGTTGTAGATAAAGGCATTACTATGTGCGACCTTAAGGGTATTTTGGAAGAATTTGCACACGAAATTTACGGTAGTGATACTAAGGTTAAATTCCGTCCGTCTTTCTTCCCATTTACAGAGCCCTCTGTTGAGGTTGACGTTACCTGTAGCGAGTGCGGTGGCAAGGGCTGCCGTGTATGTAAGGGAGCCGGCTGGATTGAAATTCTGGGTGCCGGTATGGTTCACCCAAATGTACTTAAGAGCTGTGGCATTGACCCTGAAGAATACTCAGGCTTTGCTTTTGGTATCGGTCTTGACCGTCTTACCACAACCCGCTATAAGATAAGCGACATTCGTCTTTTGTTTGAAAATGACAAGCGCTTCTTAGACCAATTTTAATTTTACAGGAACGGAGAGAGAAAAATGAAAATATCACTTAAAGCTTTAAAATATTATGTAGAAATCAATGTTCCTGTTGAGGAGCTTTGCGACCGTATGGTTATGGCAGGCTTCGAGGTAGAAAGCATTGAAAAACAAAGCGACAATTTAAAGAATGTTGTTGTTGCACGTATTAAAGAAATTACCCCTCATCCCGATAGTGACCATTTACAGATTTGCCAGATGGATACAGGTGCCGGCGAGCTTGTGCAGATAGTAACAGGCGCTCAGAATGTTAAGGTTAACGATTTAGTTCCCGCCGCTTTGAACGATAGCTATCTTCCCTGCGGTGCCCACATTGTAAACGGCAAATTACGTGGTGTTCCCTCTAATGGTATGCTTTGCTCCGGTGAAGAGCTTTGCCTTACCGAAGAAGATTACGAGGGCGCTTCTGTAAACGGTATTCTTATTCTTAAGGATGAATACAAAGAAGGCACAGATATGTGCGAAGTTTTGGGTCTTGATGATTGTATTATAGACTTTAAAATTACCGCAAACCGCCCTGATTGTAACTGTTTCTTAGGTGTTGCTAAAGAAATAGGCGTTGTATTAGGTACTAAGTTTACCGCTCCCGTACCCGAGTACAAAACCGTTGGCGGCGATATTAACGATTATATTAGCATTGATGTTCAAAACTATGACCTTTGCCCACGTTATGTTGGTAGAGTTGTTAAAAATCTTAGAATCAAAGAATCACCCGCTTGGATGCAAAAAGCGCTTTTAGCATCAGGTATGAGACCTATTAACAATATTGTAGATATTACAAACTTTGTTATGCTTGAAACAGGTCAGCCTATGCACGCATTTAATTATAATGATTTAGCTAATAAACAAATTATTGTAAGAAATGCTAAAGAGGGTGAAACCATTACCACACTTGATGGTAAGGATTACAACCTGACTCCCGATATGCTTGTTATTGCAGACGGTGAAAAACCATCTTGCCTTGCAGGTATAATGGGCGGTAAGGAAAGTGAAATTGAAGACGATACTAAGGATTTATTCTTAGAATCTGCTAAATTCCGCAGAGACAATGTGCGCCACACAGGCAGAACACTTGGTATTCGTACCGAAGCTAGCGGTAGATTTGAGCGTGGTGTAGATATTGTTAACGTAGAGTATGCCGCAAACCGTGCTTTGCAGCTAATCTGCGATCTTGATGCCGGTGATATTATTGACGGTGTTATTGATTGTAATCAAGGCCTGCCTGAAGATAAAATTATCACCGTTACAACCGATAAAATTATGGAGCTTATCGGCGTAGATGTACCCGATAGCAGAATAGTTGAAATTTTAAACAGCCTTGGCTTGCCTACCACTATAAACGGCAAAGAAATCACCTGCCGTGTACCGTCTATCAGAGATGATATTGAAGGCAGAGCAGATTTAGCTGAAGAGGTTATGCGTATATATGGCTATGACCATATTATTGGTACACCTATGAAGGGTGCAGTTGTACGTGGTAAGCTTTTGCCCGAGCGTATAAAGACCAATAAAATTAAAAAGCTACTTACAGGTTCAGGCGCTTATGAAATTGCCACATATTCATTCATAGCATCAAAGGCTATTGATACCTTGAATTTGGCTGAGGATGACGCACGCCGTAATCAGATTAAGATTATTAATCCTTTGGGCGACGAATACTCTACTATGAGAACTCAGCTTACCACAAGTATGCTTACCGTTCTTGCTACTAATATAAATAAGAAGATAGCAGACGGTAGATTCTTTGAAATAAGCACACGCTTTGTGCCTAAGGCCTTACCTTTAACCGAGCAACCTGACGAGCTCGCTACTATGTCTATTGGTATTTACGGTAAGGATGAAGACTTCTTCACACTCAAAGGTTTAATTGAGGCTATATGCAAAATTTCGGGCGCACATACACAGTACGAAAGAAGTGCAGAACCATACCTGCACCCGGGCAGACAGGCTCTTGTTAAGGCTAACAATAAAGAAATTGGCGTGTTTGGTGAGGTTCACCCTGCTGTAGCAGCTGCTTATGGCATTGAAGAGCGTGTTTATGTAGCAGAAATTAAGCTTGATATTTTACTACAAATTGAAAAGCGCAAAACCACCTACAAGCCGTTGCCTAAGTTCCCTGCTGTTGAGCGTGACTTTGCAATGCTTGTTGATGTTGATTTGCCTGTTGGCAATATTGAAAAAGCTATTTCTTCGGGCGCCGGCAGACTACTTGAAAAAATCGAATTATTCGACGTTTATCAGGGTAGCCAGATTCCTGAGGGTAAAAAGAGCGTTGCTTACAGCGTATGGCTACGCTCACAAGAAAGTACACTTACTGACACCGAAATTGATGATGTAAATGCAAAAATCATTAAAAAGTTAGAATCAATCGGTGCAGAACTTAGAAAATAATACTTGCACTTTTTTGAAAGATAGTATAAAATAAAATTGTATACATTATGTGAGAGGTGTTTTGCATGAACGACAGAACTATGACGTTTTCAATCGGTGACCAAACCGAACAACAAATCAGAAACATTTTGGTTACTGTTTATGATTCTTTAAAGGAAAAGGGTTATAATCCTATTAATCAGATTGTGGGTTACATTTTATCTGAAGACCCTACCTATATTACCACTCATAATAATGCAAGAAATCTTATCCGTAAAATAGACCGTGATACACTTTTACAGTCTTTGGTTAAGTATTATTTAAGTGCGTAAAGTTAAATAAAATTACAAAAAGCAGACGACCTCGTCTGCTTTTTTATATATGAATAAAACTAAAAGAATTTCATTCTATAAATATTTTTCGGTGATGAAAATGAATTTGCCAAAACGCAAGTCTACAAGACTTAAAAATTACGATTATAGCCAAAACGGATATTATTTTATAACTATATGCACCCATAACAAGAAAAAAACATTTGGTGATATTGTAGGGGATGGCGTTTACGACATCCCGCAGATACGTTTGTCAAAACACGGGAAAATAATAAACAAATATATTGAAAAAATAAATTCGCAATATGATAATATCGGTATAGATAAATACGTAATCATGCCTAATCACATTCATTTAATTGTAAAGATAGTTGAAAAATTTGAAAATGATAATGTTTTATGCGGTACGTCGCAAGCGCCATACCCTACAGTAAATGCGATTATTCCTAAATTTGTTTCATTGTTAAAACGATATTGCAATCATGAAATTGGTAATAATATTTTTCAGCGCTCATATCATGACCACATAATTCGTGATGAAAATGATTATTTAAAAATTTGGAATTATATTAATACTAATCCTCTAAAATGGAAAGAAGACTGTTTTTATGTAGAAAATTAAAATATATCAATACCTACTGTTGCATTTTTCAATTTTAGGTGATTTTTAATATAGAACCTTTTAAATAGCAAATGCAAACAAAAAATAAATCAAAGAATAGATTTACATACGACCAATGGTCGCCCCTACATTTTCAATACAGGTTGTAAAACTTAATTCTTGATTTTTAAATTATTTAGTGGTAAAATACATTTGCGACACAAATTTAATATTTAGAACAATATGAATGTGTTTTTTTATTGGTAAAAACGCATTCTCTGTTTTCGCATTCGTATTGTTCGTGAAAATTTGTGTCGCAGCATTTGGAGTTTGCGTTTTTCGTGCGTGAGCTCTGCTTGCGCACTTTTTTTAATTTTAGGAGATTTTTAATATAGAACCTTTTAAATAGCAAATGCAAACAAAAAATAAATCAAAGAATAGATTTACATACGACCAATGGTCGCCCCTACATTTTCAATACGGGTTGTAAAACTTAATTCTTGATTTTTAAATTATTTAGTGGTAAAATACACTTGCGACACATTTGAATAATTGCTTTATTGAAGGGGCATTTTACTTCGGTAAAAATGCACTCCTGTTTTTGTGCTCCTTAAAGGCAGTTATTCAAAAACAAATGTGTCGCAGCATTTGGAGTTTGCGTTTTTCGTGCGTGAGCTCTGCTTGCGCACTTTTTTTAATTTTAGGAGATTTTTAATATGGAACCTTTTGAAATATCAAATACAAATGAAACAATCAACCAAAGAATAGCACGCTACAGAAAAGCTGCCGGCTATTCACAGGCGGTAATGGCGGGGCTTTTGCATAAAAAACCTTCTACATACTCACAAGCAGAACGTAGTGGCGACATTTCCTGCAAAGATATAATTACCATTGCACGAGTGCTTGGTGTAGATGTAAAAGTTCTTCTTTACGGTGAGAAAAAGGAAGAACCGATAGAGGTTAAACCGCCCTTTATTATGAGTTCTGAAGAAGAAAGACTAATAGAGCTTGTTCGCTATATGAAACCGAAATACAGAAATTTATTTTTTCAAAATGCCGTTGTTTTCTCTAAATTAAGATGAATTTTACGTAAAGCCAAGGTAATTCTTGGCTTTATTTTTATTAAAATGTATAAAAATAATCAAAAAGTGATAAAATATACTATTTTTCTTACAATTTTAAATAATTTTGTTTACAAATCGAAAAAAAAGTGGTATTATATTATCTGTATGAGACTGCGATATTTACAGCCTCTAGAAAAACTATTTTAGGAGGATTTTTCCATGGCAAGAAAATTCAAAACTATGGACGGTAACAACGCTGCGGCTCACGTTTCCTATGCGTTTACTGAAGTAGCAGGTATTTATCCTATTACCCCGTCCAGTCCTATGGCTGACTATGTTGATCAATGGTCTGCACAGGGACTCAAAAACATTTTCGGTACAACTGTAAAGGTTTCCGAAATGCAGTCCGAAGCAGGTGCTGCTGGTACTGTACACGGTTCACTTAATGCTGGTGCTCTTACCACAACCTACACAGCTTCTCAGGGTCTTTTACTTATGATCCCTAATATGTACAAAATCGCTGGTGAATTACTCCCGTGCGTATTCCACGTATCAGCTCGTTGCGTAGCTTCACACGCACTCAACATTTTCGGCGATCATTCAGACGTTTATGCTTGCCGTCAAACAGGTTTTGCAATGCTCGCTGAAACTAATACACAGGAAGTTATGGACCTTGGTGCAGTAGCTCACTTAGCTTCTATTAAATCAAGAGTTCCTTTCCTCAACTTCTTTGATGGTTTCCGTACTTCACACGAACTTCAGAAAATTGAAGTTTGGGATTTTGAAGACCTTAAAGAAATGTGCGATATGGATGCTGTTGAAGCATTCCGTAAGCGTGCTCTTAACCCAGAGCATCCCGTAATGCGTGGTTCACACGAAAACGGCGACATCTTCTTCCAGCACCGTGAGGCTTGCAACAAGTATTATGATGCTGTTCCTGCTATCGTTGAAGAATATATGGACAAGGTTAATGCTAAGCTTGGTACCGATTATAAGCTCTTTAACTACTACGGCGCTCCTGATGCTGAAAAAATCATCATCGCTATGGGTTCTGTTTGTGACGTTATCGAAGAAGTTATCGATTACATGGTAGCAGCAGGCGAAAAAGTTGGTCTTGTAAAGGTTAGACTTTACCGTCCATTCGTTGCTGATAAGCTTCTTGAAGCTATTCCTCAGACTGTTAAGAAGATTGCTGTTCTTGACAGAACTAAGGAGCCCGGCTCTTTGGGCGAACCACTTTATCTTGATGTTGTTACAGCTCTTGCTTCTAAGGGCAGACACATTGACAAGGTAATCGGCGGTCGTTACGGTCTTGGTTCTAAGGATACTCCTCCTTCAAGCATCTTCGCTGTTTACAACGAGCTTGCTAAGGACGAGCCTAAGGCACAGTTCACAATGGGTATCGTTGATGACGTTACCGGTCTTTCACTTGATGAAGAGGCTGCTCCTAACACAGCTGCTGAAGGTACTATCGAGTGCAAGTTCTGGGGTCTCGGCGGTGACGGTACTGTTGGTGCTAACAAAGACTCTATTAAGATTATCGGTGACCATACAGATAAGTATGTTCAGGCTTACTTCCAGTATGACTCTAAGAAGACCGGCGGTATCACAATCAGTCACTTAAGATTTGGTGATAAGCCAATTAAGAGTCCTTACTACATCAATAAAGCAGACTTCGTTGCTTGCCATAACCCCTCATATGTAATCAAGGGTTACAAGATGGTTAACGACGTTAAGCCAGGCGGTGTATTCCTTATCAACTGCCAGTGGTCTGCTGAAGAATTAGATCATCATATGCCAGCTGAAGCTAAGCGTTACATCGCTAACAACAACATTCAGCTTTACACTGTTAACGCTATTGATTTGGCTGCTCAGATTGGTCTTGGTAAGCGTACCAATACTGTTCTTCAATCTGCATTCTTCTCACTTTCTAAGGTTCTTCCTGCTGAAGAGGCTATCGGCTACATGAAGGAAAAAGCTCAGAAGTTCATTAAGAAGGGTAAAGAAATCGTTGAAATGAACGAAAAGGCTATCGATGCAGGTGCTACAGCTTACGTTAAGATTGATATTCCTAGCAGTTGGGCTAACGCTACTGATGATGCAGCTGCTGCTAAGTCTGCAGGCGCTGAAAAGCTTGTTAAGATGGTAGACGGCATCATGAAGCCGGTTGGTCTTATGGACGGTGACTCACTCCCCGTTTCTGCATTTATCGACCATGCTGACGGTAGCTTCGAACAGGGCGCATCTGCTTACGAGAAGCGTGGCGTTGCTGTTATGGTTCCTGAGTGGAACAACGAAACATGTATCGGTTGTAACAAGTGTGCATTCGTATGTCCTCATGCTACAATCCGTCCTTATGCAGTATCTGCTGACGAAAAGGCTGCAGCTCCTGCTAATATGAAGGTTGCTACTAAAGAAAAGCTTGTTACTAACAAGGGTTATTCTTATGTAATGACTGTATCTCCTCTTGATTGTATGGGTTGTGGCGTTTGTATCGGCGAATGTCCTACAAACTCACTCAAGATGGTTGCTCAAGAATCACAGCTTGCTGAACAGGAAGTATTTGATTACTGCGTAGCTAACGTTACCGAAAAGGCTGACGTTGCATCTGACGCTAACCTCATCTCTTCACAGTTCAAGAAGCCTTTGCTTGAGTTCTCAGGCTCATGTGCTGGTTGTGCTGAAACTGCTTATGCACGTCTCGTAACACAGCTCTTCGGTGATAAGATGTACATCTCTAACGCTACAGGTTGTTCTTCAATCTGGGGTGGTCCTGCTGCTACATCACCATACACAGTAGATGCTAACGGTCACGGTCCTGCTTGGGCTAACTCACTCTTCGAGGATAACGCTGAGCACGGTTACGGTATGTATCTTGGTCAAAAGGCTATTCGTGACGGTCTTATTGCTCAGGTTAAGGAAATGGCTGAAAGCGACAAGGCATCTGCTGAATTTAAGGCTGCTGCTGATGCTTACTTTGCTACTATCGACGATAGCAACAAGAACGCTGCTGCTACAACAGCTCTTATTGCTGAAATCGAAAAGGCTGCTGAGGCTGGTTGCCCTGTAGCTCCTGCTATTCTTGCTAAGAAAGAATACCTCTCTAAGAAATCTGTATGGATCTTCGGTGGTGACGGTTGGGCTTACGATATCGGCTTCGGCGGTGTTGACCACGTACTCGCTACCGGTGACAATGTAAACATCATGGTATTCGATACCGAAGTTTACTCTAACACAGGCGGTCAGGCTTCTAAGGCTTCTAACATTGGTCAGGTTGCACAGTTCGCTGCTGCTGGTAAGGCTATCAACAAGAGGAGCCTTGCTGAAATCGCAATGTCTTACGGCTATGTATATGTAGCTCAAATCGCTATGGGTGCTGATATGAACCAGACACTTAAGGCAATCAAAGAAGCTGAAGCTTACAACGGTCCTTCAATCGTTATCTGCTATGCTCCTTGCGAAATGCACTCTATTAAGGGTGGTATGGTTAACTGCCAGAAAGAAATGAAGAAGGCTGTAGCTGCTGGTTACTGGGATATGTTCCGTTACAATCCTGCACTTAAGGCAGAGGGCAAGAACCCATTCAGCCTTGATAGCAAGCCAGCTACCGAAGATTATAAAGAGTTCATTCTTAATGAAGCTCGTTATGCTTCACTTACACGTTCATTCCCTGATCGTGCTGAAGCTCTCTTCGAGCAGGCTGCTGAAGCTGCAAAGGCTCGTCGTGCTCACCTTGAGAAATTAGTTGAGCTTTACGGCAAACAGTAATATTCATTACTTGATATAAAAAATAAAAAAAGCACTTTCGTTTGAAAGTGCTTTTTTTAACTTTAATTTTATAAAAATATAAACTTTGCGGCTAAGGTCATTATAACAAGAAAAACCGCATTGATAAGAGTAAAAAGCCAGAAATACTGTTTTGTATGGCCCGGGTACAAAATTCTGTGTTCGCTAAAGGTTATAAGACTAGCAAGCGATGCTATAAGCGTTCCTGTGCCACCAATATTAACACCCATAAGTAAAGCTTTGTAGTTTGTGGTAAAACGTGAAAGCAATATTGCCGACGGCACATTGCTAATGCCCTGGCAAGAAAGCACCGAAACCAGCAACGTATCCTTTTGTAAAAATGTTGAAAGCACGGAATTTACTGCATCTACTCTTGAAAGGTTGCCCGCAAAAATAAAGAAAAAGAAAAAGGTTCCTAAAAGGGCGTAATCAACCATTAAAAGTGCTTCTCTGTCAACAATCAACAACACTAAAGGTACTATGATAAGACCTATCCAAAAAGGAATTATTCTAAAAACAATTAGTATTGAAAATATAAACAATGCGCTATAGAGTATTGTGTGCTTTACACGAAGCTTTTCGGGATATTTCTGGTTGATTTCAAGCTTTATAGGCTTTACAAACAAACAACAAACCGAAAGCAATGACACAGCCAACACAAATGGCGGTAACATTATAGAACAAAATTCTGCAGTTGGAATTTTAAAATACGAATACAGATATAAGTTTTGCGGATTACCAAACGGCGTCAGCATACCGCCTAGGTTTGCCGAAATATTTTGCAGTATAAATAAATACGGTATGTATTTTTCTTGTTTTGCAACGCTTACTGCAAAATAACCTAACGGCAAGAATGTTATAAGCGCCATGTCATTAGCAATAATCATAGAACCTATAAAGGTAATTATTATAAGCATAAAAAACAAGCTACGCAGATTTCCGGTAAAAAGCACCAGCTTACGTGCTATAATTGTAAAAAACTTAATGTTTCTAAATGCACAAATTACTGCTAGAGTTAAAAACAAACACGCTAAAGTTGTCCAATCAAAATAATCTAAATACGCTTTATCTGGCGGTACAAAGAAACAAGTAATAAGCGCCGCAAGCATAGCTATACAAAAAACTGTATTTTTCTTTAAAAATTTTATAACAGGCATATCGTCTCCCCTTTTTTCGCAACATTCTACATAATACACCTTTTTACACAATTTTTCAAGCAAATCTTGCTAAAAAACAAATGCACTCTATTAAGGGTTTAAAGTCACTAAATACCCTTTTAGAGTGCAATTTTTAATATGTAAGTTTAATTTCAGTTTTTCTCAAAGCCTACCAAAAATCCGCCCTTTTCAGCGTAAAAGCTACAAAGACCACCGCAATTATATGTTTCTACTTCTGAATTTTTAAATTCTTGATTTATAATTTCTTTAAGCTTTAAAGCGGCGTTTTCATTAAAGCAATGTGCAATTCTTACCTTGCCGCCGCAAAAGCCTAGCTCTTTCATTCTGCTAACTACAGTAGTTATTGCTTTTTCTTGTCCCCTGCATTTATCCAACTGTTGCAAATCACCAACATCACTTGCTTTTCCCACAACTCGTATACCAAGCAATCCCGCTGCCTTTGCCACAATTGGACTAACTCTGCCATTATTAGCGAGATTTTTCATAGATTCAAGCACGAAAATCAAACCAGTATTTTTGCAATATTCCATAACCGCATTACAAATATAATCAAAATCGTGATTTTCGGCAATTAACTCGCACATTTTTTCAACAATAAGCTTCATTTCAGGTCCAGTTGAAAGCGAATTCACAACAAATACTCTTCTTTCAGGATGAAGCGATTCATACATATCTTTAGCAATTACTGCGGCATTATAGCTACCCGAAAGAGTGGCTGTAATTGTAACACAAAAAACATATTGTGAATCACCGAAAGCTTTTAACCAATCTTCAGGGTTCGGACAAGAAGTTGAAGATTTACCTTTGTATTTACTAAGGGTATCTACCATATCCTTAACGTTAAGATTTTCATCATCTATATACTCAGCGTCTGCGGTAATTATTTTAAGCGGTGCCGAGCAAAAATTCATATTCGGCAATGCTGATAAATCTGCCGATGAATCTGCAACTATTCTAAAATTTTCCATATTTTACTCCTAAACTTTTTTAAAAATTTGTAACAATAATAATGATTTGTTGAAAGATATAAAAGTTTCAAACAACCTTGACAATTATATTAAAAATATCGGTACAGTTCAATCTACACCACTATTTCACAACTATAATATTAAATTTAAATTAGTAGAGTTTGTTTTTTGCAATTCTACTATTAAGAGAATTGGCTTAACCAATAGGGTTTGCGGGGTGTGAAAAAGAAAAAACCGCACCAAAATGGTGCGGTAAAACCAAAAACTATAAATTTTAAAAATATCTATTTTTCAATAAAGAAAACGCCATAAACACCAGGGCCAACATGTGTCCCTATTGTTGAACCAACCTGTAATCTTTCAGAAACCGATATACCTTCGGCTTCAAGCTTTTCTTCAAGCTTTATACAATTTTCTTCGCCGTATGTGTAAAGCGTGCAAATAGGAAATTCTTCGTCAATTTCAAAGTTTTTCACTTTTTCTACAATGGTTTGTACAGCTCGTCCAAACCCTAGCGCTTTACCTACTGAATCAACCGTACCCTCTTGCGAAATTGTTATAAGCGGTTTTATATTTGCCAAAGTTCCAACTAAAGCCGCAGCATTGCCTATTCTTCCGCCTTTTTTTAGATATTCAAGCGTATCTAACCCTACAAACATTCGTATTTTGGTTTTGAGGATTTCACATTTTTCTACAATTTCATTTACTGTTAATCCCTCACCAATAAGCCTTCTGGCATACTTTGCCAATAAACCAATCATATGTGAAGCGGTTCGTGAATCGATAATATATATTCCATCATACTTAACTATATTTTTTGCAATGTTTGCACTTTGATATGTGCCGCTAAACCCTGTAGAAATTGAAAAATAGATTAACTCGTCACCGTCAAGCTTTATCTGCTCGAAATACTTTATAAATTCCTCGGGTGACGGTTGTGAAGTGCGTGGAAATTCCTCACAAGTAGTAAGTCTCTCATAAAACTCATCATTTTGTAAATCTACACCATCGTGATATTCTTTACCATCTATATTTATTACCATAGGAATAAATAAATCATAAATCTCGCTGTTTCTGCAATCAGAGGAAGAATCAACCATTATTTTAATCATTTAATCACCACTATCTTTCATTTCCTATGAAGAATACTGCAATTGTTCCCGGACCTGCATGTGCGCCAATTACAGGACCTATATCGGTAATAAGCTCTACCTTTGCGTTATATTTTTCTTTAAGTGTGTCTGCCACGTAATTTGTATCATCCATACAATCGGCATTGCAAATAAATACTGTACCGTCTTTGCTGGTGGCTAACTCATCATACTTTTCTATAAGTGCGTTAAGAGCAGCCTTTCTGCCTCGCACCTTGCCTTTGCTTATTAAATGACCTTCGTTATCTACATGAAGTACAGGCTTTACACCTAAAACAGTTCCTATCAAAGCTACTGTGGGGCTAACTCTGCCGCCACGTTTTAAATAAACCAAATCGTCAACCGTAAACCAATGACAAATTTTAAGCTTTATGTTTTCAATATATTCTGCAGTTTCTTCTATGCTTGCTCCCGCCGCTTGTTTTTTAAGCGCTAAATGAACAAGTAATCCCTGACCTGCAGAAGCGCAAAGCGTATCAACTACAATAACCTTATTTTCGGTATAGGTTTCTGCTAATTCTAGGGCAGCAATTCTTGCTGAATTATAGGTTGTGCTAAGTCCCGAAGAAAATGCAAGGTAAAGAATGTCATTTTTATCTTTTAATATTTCTTCGAATTTTTCCTTAAATGTATCCGGATTAATTGCAGAAGTTTTTGCAACACCACCCTCACGCATTTTATTGTAAAAATCTTTTATTGAAATATCGCTTTCGGTGTATTCCTTATCGTCTGTATCAAACTTAAAGGTTAAGTTTAAAGATGGAACTTTCCACTCATTAAGAAGATTAGCTCTAATATCACAGCCGGAATCTGTACAAAGAATATAATTTTTCATAAATTTTCCTCCAAATTAAAGACCTTTTTCTGTTAACGCTTGAAGATTTGAACTTATTAGCTCTAGCGAATTGTAAAAAATTTCTCTATGCTCGCTACTCAAACCCTTACCGCCTATTTCAACTGCGGCTTTAGCTTTTTCATTAATGCATTCAGCTATTCTTCGTCCCTCATTGGTGAGCTTTAAAGCTGCTCTGTAAAAATTTTGATTAACACAAACCTTTTCAACAAATCCTTTCTTTTCCATAAAAGAAATAGCCCGTGAAACATCTGACTTGTCCCTAGAGCATAGCTCTGCTAAGCTTGCCGCAGTAATACCGTCTAAATATCTGTACATTGTAGTTAAATACACAGCGTACGGACCTTTAAGACCATACTTTTCCATTTCGTCAGCTGCTAACTTGTGCCAATAACGTGAAATTTCAGAAATAGCCAATGAAAATTTTTCAAACCTATCTACCATAACTTAAATCCTTTTTAAAATTTAAATATACATACAGTATACAACAAACTTGTTGAAATGTCAACAAGTTACATCCGTCCTATTTCCAGCTAAAAAAACCTTTAACCCAATTTTTAAAATTTAATTTCGGGTTAAAGGTAGCTTTTATATGTATTTTTTGTTTGTTGCCTTGTTTACGCCAAGAACACCGCCTATGATTGATGATAACAATATTATTATAAAATGAAAAAGTGTGTTTTGAGTAAGTGCACCCTTATCTATAATTAACGATATTACTGTAATTATTAAAAAAGTTGCTCCGCCCACAACTGCGCCTGTAATAAAACCGCCCTTTTCCTTTTTGTTTGCTGCATAAAAGGCTGCCGCCAAGCTGCCAACAGCTATTGCGGCAGTAGCAAAAACCGTAGCGTAGTTATATGCCGATTCCGTAAAAAACATAATAGCAGCAAAGATAAACACAAACATAGCAGCTACAACTATCTCTATTATAGCACTTTTAAGAATAAGACTTACAAGTGATTTTTGTTTTAAACTGTTTTCATAATTTTTCATAAGTAAAAACCCCTCCTGAATAATTCTATTCAAGAGGGGATATATTTATAACAAAATTCAATTATTTTGCAGGTACATCATCATGTACTGTTAAATTGCTCTGCAATGCCCAACGTGAAAAAGTAAGCTTGCTATGGTCGCTTAAAGATTCAACAACAATAGTATCTTCTTTTAAAGAAATTACTCTGCCATGAATACCGCCTATGGTAATTATTTCATCACCAATTTGAAGATTTTCACGCATCTTCTTTTCTTCTTTTTGTTTTTTCTTCTGAGGGCGAATAAGTAAGAAGTACATAGCACCGAAAATTACTACTAAATAAACGATTAAAAATAATGGGCTTTGTGTACCGGCTGTAGCGGTTCCCTCTAATAAAATAGGATTAAACATTATCAAATTACCTCCGAAAAATATTAAAACAATTATACCTTAAATTAAAAATTTTTTCAAGAACTATTTTCAAAATTATATTCTTGTAGAATAAATTATTTCTTTTTCTTTTTTGAATTCAGCAAAAGTACCGTTATCAAGCGCATTGCGAATATCGATCATAACATGATTATAAAACCATAGATTATGCATTACGCCCACACGCTGAGAAAGCATTTCCTCTGCCTTTAACAGATGACGTATGTACGCTTTGCTATCACGCCTACATACAGGGCAATTACAATTAATATCAATCGGTGTCATATCATGGTCGTACTTCTTGTTGTTTATATTTATAATACCTTGAGAAGTGAACAAATGACCGTGACGTGCATTACGGCTTGGCATTACACAGTCAAACAAGTCAACACCACGTTCTACACCGTTAAGAATATTAGCAGGCGTACCAACACCCATAAGATAACGTATTTTATTCTTTGGCATATATGGCGTTACATGGTCTAACACATCATACATAACCTCTGTAGGCTCGCCTACCGCTAAACCGCCTATAGCGTAACCGTCAAGGTCAAGCTCGGCAATTTCTTTCATATGCTCTATTCTAAGGTCATTATAAGTACAACCTTGGTTTATACCAAAAAGCATCTGCTCGGGGTTTACGGTAGTTTCAAGCTTGTTCAATTCTGCCATTTTAGCCTTACAACGCTTAAGCCAACGGGTTGTACGCTCGCACGATGCTTTAGAGTATGAATGCTCAGCCGGATTTTCAACGCATTCGTCAAAAGCCATAGCTATTGTAGAACCTAAATTAGACTGTATCTGCATGCTTTCTTCGGGACCCATAAATATACGTTTACCATCCACATGGCTGGCAAATGTTACGCCCTCTTCTTCGATTTTTCTAAGCGAAGCCAATGAAAAAACCTGAAATCCACCGCTATCGGTTAAAATAGGACCATCCCAAGTTGTGAATTTGTGTAAACCGCCACAGTCTTTTATTAGCTCGTCGCCCGGGCGCACGTGTAAATGGTATGTATTTGATAACATTACCTGACAATCTAGTGTCTTTAGGTCTTCTGCCGAAACAGCGCCCTTAATAGCGCCGGCAGTTGCCACATTCATAAATGCGGGAGTTTGCACGGTGCCACGGTTTGTTACGAACTCTGCACGGCGGGCATTTCCCTCTTCTTTAATTAATTTATACATTTCTTCTCCTTAAAATTTAAGCTTTACCAAAACAGTATATCTTATTTTAATAAAAATTTCAACTCAATATTGCAATAAATAACCGCTTATGCTATGCTTGTGTTACAATAGGGACAAAAAATATAACTTAAAAAAAATTCCTCACCTGTACTTTAACAGTTACAAGTGAGGAATTATATTTATTATAAGCTAATTATTTAATAAATCTTCATAGGTTATATTAAACACTTTAGCAAATGCAATTATTTCTATATCAGTTACAAATCTTTTACCACATTCAATTCGCTGTATAGCGTTTTTATCAATATCGATACCAACTAACTGCATTTTATCAGCAAGTTCTCTTTGAGAAATCTTTAGTGACATGCGAAATTTAGCTATATTTTTACCGCAAATATTATTTAATCCATTGGTTGTTTTATTTATAAACATATTTTCTCCTTTTTGACATTTAGTGCTTGTCAACAAAGAAATTATATGTTATAATATGCTCAAATATGACATTCACAGAATGTCAAAACAGGAGGAATAAAATGAAATGTTCAAAATGTGGCAGTGAAAATTGTCAAATAATTAATGAAACGACATCAAAAGGAAAAGATTTTTCTGCATCTAAAGGTTGCTGTGGTGCTATATTGATGGGACCAATTGGTTTATTGTGTGGTGCGTGTGGCAAAGGAAAACAGATGAAAAATAAAAACTATTGGGTTTGCAATAATTGT
>JAZREW010000173.1:0-13374 GCA_045661005.1 Acutalibacteraceae bacterium
GAAATGGTAGAATGACAGTGAAGATTTGCTTTATAGAATTGACCATTTTCGGGCAACAGAAATTTTTTCATGTTACGCACTTCCTTTAAGTAAATTCTCAACAACAGTATAGCACAGCGGATTTTTTTTTGCAACAAAAAGACGGCTGAAATTCAGCCCGCTTAATTTTATATTTATTAGTATGCAACGCCTTGTGCGATCATAGCGTCTGCTACCTTTTCAAAGCCTGCAATGTTAGCACCTGCAATAAGGTCGCCTTCCATGCCGTACTTCTTAGCAGCATCCCAAGAATTCTTGTAAATATCAGCCATAATCTGATGTAATTTAGCGTCAACCTCTTCAGCAGTCCAGCTATAACGCATTGAGTTCTGGCTCATTTCAAGACCTGAAACTGCAACGCCGCCAGCGTTAACTGCCTTAGAAGGAGCGATAACAACCTTGTTAGCCTTAAGGTAAGCTACAGCCTCATCAGTAGTAGGCATATTAGCAACCTCAACATAATACTTAACGCCGTTAGCTACAATGTTCTTAGCATCTTCAATACCAACTTCGTTCTGTGTAGCGCAAGGCATAACAACGTCAACCTTAACTTCCCAAGGTCTCTTACCCTCAAAGTAAGGAACACCGAACTTATCAGCGTAATCCTTAACCTTGTCATGACCGGAAGCTCTCATATCAAGCAAGAAGTTGATTTTTTCTTCTGTGCAGATACCGTCTTCATCATATATGTAACCATCAGGACCGGAAATTGTAACTACCTTACCGCCAAGCTCGTTAACCTTTTTAACAGTACCCCAAGCAACGTTACCGAAGCCGGATACAGCAAAGGTCTTGCCCTTAACGTCTTCACCGAATGTCTTAAGCATTTCTACTGCATAGTAAACAGCACCAAAGCCTGTAGCTTCAGGACGGATAAGTGAACCGCCGAATGAACGGCCCTTACCGGTAAGAACGCCTGTGAATTCGTTGCGAAGTCTCTTATACTGACCGTAAAGGTAACCTACCTCACGTGCACCTACACCAATGTCACCAGCAGGAACGTCAGTATCAGCACCGATGTGCTTTGAAAGCTCGGTCATAAAGCTCTGGCAGAAACGCATGATTTCGCCATCACTGCGGCCACGTGGGTCAAAGTCAGAGCCACCCTTACCGCCGCCCATAGGAAGACCGGTAAGACTATTCTTGAAGGTTTGCTCGAAACCTAAGAACTTCATAATAGAAGCATTAACTGAAGGATGGAAACGTAAACCGCCCTTGTAAGGACCAATTGCAGAGTTGAACTGAACTCTGTAACCACGGTTAACCTGAACTGTTCCGTTATCGTCTACCCAAGAAACACGGAAAGAAATCATACGCTCTGGTTCTACCATACGCTCGATAACGCCGTTTTTCTCAAACTTACTGTCCTGCATAACAACAGGCTCTAAAGATTCAAGTACATCACGTACTGCCTGCAAGAACTCGGGCTCGCCGGGATTTCTTGCTTCAACATTTGCATAAACCTTTTGTAAATATTCTGATTTAAACATTTTAAAAGCCTCCTAACAATTTTACTAATATAGAATACTACTATTTTGTTTTGCAGTCAACAAAAAATTTTAAAAAATTTTGTTAATTAAGCAGTTTTTTTAATGAATTTAATAAAAAACTATACCGATAACGCACTTTTAAAAGACGTTATCGGTATATAATATGATTTAAAATTTTTAATTATCTGTTAAAATCGTTCTTGTTTTGATCGTTTTTATTTTGGTCATTTTTCTTGTTTTGGTCTTTTTTGTTCTGATTGTTCTTGTTTTGATTATTGTTTTGGTTTTTATTCTGATTCTTATTGTTATCCATTAAAAATCACCCCGCTTTCTTTTACTATTGTTAGTAAATACGGGGTGATTATACTTTGTGAATTTTTAAAGGTTTAAAAACAATTTTTGTGCATTTTTAAATGTAATGTTTAAAATATGCTCGGTAGTAGTGTTTCTAAGCTCGGCAATTTTTTGCGCTGTAAGATAAATTAAAGCAGAATTATTTGTTTTGCCACGGTAGGGAACAGGTGCCAAATATGGTGCATCTGTTTCTAATAACAACTTATCCTCAGGCAGCATTTTAACAACATCCGGTAGTTTTTTAGCGTTATTAAATGTTATAACACCACCAACTCCAATATACATACCAAGTTTTAAAATTTCTTCTGCCATTTCCACACTACCCGAAAAAGCATGCACAACGCCTTTGGGTTTGTATTGTTTTAAAATTTCAAGCGTGTCTGCATGGGCGTCACGGTCATGCACCATAACCGGCAAATCGAGTTTATTTGCAAGCTCTAATTGAGATGTAAAAATAGCTTTTTGCTCTTGCTTGTTATCCTGCACCCAATAATAATCAAGACCGATTTCGCCAATAGCTACACATTTTTTATTACGGCTTAGCTCTTCGATTTCTTTTACGGTAGTGCCGGAATCAATATTACCGGGGTGAATGCCAACTGCCGCATATACGTAATCGTATTTTTCGGCAAGCGCTAAAGCCTTTTGGCTTGAAAGCATATCGCAACCGCAGGTGATAATATTGCCCACACCTTTTTGATTGAATAGCCCAAACATTTCATCGCTATATTCAGCGAAGCGTTCGTCCTCATAATGAGCGTGAGTATCAAAAATCAGCGGTTCTTTTAAAGGGGTTTCACTAAAAAACTCTATCATCTTATTTTGCTGCCCTCGGGTACGCCATCAATAAATAATACTTTTACATCGTCCTCTGCACAGTCTGCCGCAAGAATCATTCCGTTAGATTCAACGCCGCAAAGCACAGCGGGTTTAAGGTTAGCTACAACTATTATGGTATGGCCAATAAGCTCTTCGGGTTTGTACCATTTAGCAATTCCTGATGCTACAATTCGGTCTTTACCGCTACCGTCGTTTAAAGTAAGCTTTAAAAGCTTTTTAGCTTTTGGCACAGGCTCGCAAGCAATTATTTTAGCCGCTTTAAGCTCAACCTTTGCGAAATCTTCAATACCTATTTGTGCCATTGTAGTAACGTTTTCAGCCTCGGCCTCTTTTTTAGCGGCTTCTTGCTCTGCGGCAATTTCAGCAAGAACCTTTTCAGCATCTATTCTTGCGAAAAGCGGTGTGGCTTCACCTACAGAGTATTCTTTAACAGCACCAAATTCAAGGGTGTTATTGTCACAACAAAGCTGAGCTTTAATACTGTCACAGCTTTGGGGAATAATAGGCATAAGTAAAACACTTAATAAACGAATACATTCAAGTAAATTGTAAAGAACAGTAGAAAGTCTGTCTTTATTAGCTTCATCCTTAGCTAATGCCCAAGGTGTAGTTTCATCAATATACTTATTACAACGCTTAGCAAGATTCATAACAGCATCGCAAGCATCAGCGTTATGGTAGATGTCCATATTCTTATAGTAATTTTTAATTGTTTCTTCGGCGCAAGCCAAAAGCTCTTTGTCACAATCCTCAGTAACAGCACCTGCAGTAACCTTACCGCCAAAATACTTATTAGTCATAGCAATTGAACGGTTTACAAGATTTCCTAAGGTGTTGGCAAGGTCGGCATTGAATTTTGCAATAAAGCTTTCGTAGGTGATAGTACCGTCTTGTGTAAATGGAATTTCAGAAAGCAGATAATAACGTACTGCATCAACACCAAAGCGAGCTGCTAATTCATCAGCATAAATTACGTTACCCTTTGATTTAGACATTTTATCTTCGCCAACAAGCACCCAAGGATGACCTAAAACCTGTTTGGGTAAGGGAAGACCTAACGCCATAAGGATTATAGGCCAATAAATTGTGTGGAAACGAACAATGTCTTTACCGATAACGTGCAAATCTGCAGGCCAAAGCTTGTCATATTGCTCTGTACTGCCGTCGGGATTGTAGCCAATACCTGTAATATAATTAGAAAGAGCGTCTAACCAAACATAAACAACGTGTTTAGGGTCGAATTCTACAGGAATACCCCAAGTAAATGATGAACGAGATACGCAAAGGTCAGAAAGACCTGGTTTTAAGAAGTTATTTATCATTTCATTTTTGCGTGAATCAGGTTTTATAAAGTCGGGGTTTTGCTCGTAGTATTCAAGCAATTTATCCTGATATTTACTAAGCTTCAGAAAGTAAGCTTCTTCTTTAGAATCGATGACTTCTCTGCCACAATCAGGGCATTTACCGTCTACTAGCTGTGAAGGGGTGAAGAAAGATTCGCAAGGTACGCAATATTTACCCTCGTAATGACCTTTATAAATATCGCCCTGCTCGTAAAGCTTTTTGAAAATACCTTGAACTGCTTTTTCGTGGTCTTCATCGGTAGTACGAATAAACTTGTCATAATCTGTATTAAGGCTATTCCAAACCGCTTTAATCTGGTCAGAAATACCGTCAACATATTCCTTTGGTGAAATGCCTGCGGCCTTTGCATATTCTTCAATTTTTTGACCGTGTTCGTCAGAACCTGTCATAAGAAAAACATCAAAGCCCATCATTTTTTTGTAACGAGCAATCATATCTGCAAGCACTATATCATAAGCGTTACCAATATGTGGCTTGCGTGAGGTATAAGCTATTGCGGTTGTAATATAAAACTTTTTATTTTCTGACATAATTTTCCTCCTATGGTTTTGCGGTTAGATAAATTAAATATGAAATTATGGTACTTAAAAGACCGTATAGCATTACATAAGTATCGCTAACAAGCTCGCCTGAACCTGCCAATGATGAATAAGCAAATATAACCGAGCCTAAAACTAAAGTGATTACATATATGATTGTAAGCAGTAAATTAGAGCGCTTAATTTTAGAAGCACAGTTAATTATATAAGGCAGAGCTAGTGGTGAAGATTTAAACGCAGCAGGTGCCGAGAGTGATTTTACAGGGGCTACTGCATTTTTGTACATATGACAGCCTGCAGCAGACATAACCTTAACTGAATCGGTATAAAGACCAAAATAATCACATATCATTTCTTCTGTAAGGTTAGGGTCACAGCTATTTATAAGCATTGTAATGCCAAGTCTTGCAAGCTTTCGCAACTCGTGTGAAATTTCTGATTTTACATTATACTGAACAACCAGTAAGGCGCAGGCTTTATCTCTTGTAGCAACATAAATAGGGAAGAAGCCTTGACGTAAAATCTTACGGTCAAACTCTATGGATGGCACTTCTATTCCGTGTGCTTCCATCAGGGTTCTGTTGCCTATAAATAACAGGCGGTTATCAACCCAACCGGAAATGCCCATTTTATCTTCATATTTCACAGTATCAGAATCGGGAAGAACTTCAATATCGCTGGTACCTGCTATTTGTTTGAAAATAGGAGCAAGCGGACTGTTAAGACTTTCTGTTAGTGAAGCGGCTCTTATTATAGTATCGTCAAGATTGTTTTCTGAAAGCACCTTCATTTGATGAAGAGTAACTGTGCCTGACGGGAACAGGTCAGAAGAATTAAGAACAACGGCATTTGCCATTTCAATATACTCTGCGCCTGTTTTGCCGGCTATCATAGCCCCGTTTTTATTAAGCTTTTTAGCCGCACTGTATGAGGGTAGGTTTTCAATAAGAAAAACAACCGGTAATGCGGTAAAACATTGTATTGCGGCGGCGGCATATAAACCGTATAGTACGCCGTCAAAATAATATCCGCATACAACACCTAATATTATAGAAATAACCAAAGAAACTATGTTTATAACAGGTAACTTTCCGTTTAAGAATACACCGTATTGCGAGTGCTTCATAAAATCTGCAACAAACTCTGTTTTATGCTCGGTTGCTATAAGCGCCTCACCCTCGATTGCATTTTTTGCCATTGAGAATGTTAGTGCGGGGTCACTAACAAGGTGTAATCCGCTTTTTTTGTTGCCTGTTATTTGTTTTAAATTAGAAAGCATATACGAGGTTTTGTAAAATAACGATAAAGCTCTGATGCTTAAAATTATGTTTAAAAGTAAGAGTAAATCTGAAACTATATTTTCGGTTACTATACCGGTTATTGCGTAGACCAGAGTTGCTATAGTTGCAAAACACAGGCATATATCTGCTGTAGAATCACGCTTAAACAAATTGCGTAATGATTTGAATGCATCAATATTAAACAGAACTACAATACCTGTTAAAACGGTGCAAATTATCATACTTACTTTTGTATGAGAAAGTAGAATTTCAGACATAAATGGTAGCTTTACACCCGCAAAAATAATGGTTATTACAAAAGAAAAGAAGGATGCTATAAACGCACGGCGCTTTTCAATAGAAAAATGTCTTACTAATTTTCCTGAATCTTTTTGTGATTTATATTCTAATTCGGGAACAAAATCTTCAAACTCATTTTTTTCAAGACGAACCTCATCGTCTGTATCAATATTTTGCTCGGGTAGCTTCGTTAGCTCGCCTGTAAGGTCAATAGGTCTTGTTTGTGATGATACTGTGATACCTGAGCCTGCACCCTTGCCACTATCAATTGGGGTAAAGGTTATGGTGGCAGTATTGCTATCGGCAGCATTATTTTCAGGTGCATTACGGAATGTTTCGGGCATATCTATATCCGATATAACAAAGCTGACATTTGATTGCATGTTTTTAATAGGTATAGATTCTTCGAAAACATCGGCTTTTTGTTCTGCCACGGGCGGTTCAACAATAGATTGCTCAATAACAGGTTGCTCTGCAGTTTTAGTGGTGGAAATATCGTCTTCTTTTTGTTTTGCAGGTTCTTCTAAAATTGAGGGATCATAACCTAAATCGTCAAACGAAATATCATACTTTTCAGAAAGGCGTTCCATTGCTTTCTTACTATCATTTTTAAGTATATCCGCTACGCTTTGCAATTTATAAAGCGGTGCAGAATCTATTTTTACTTCTTGACCGTTTTCATCAGAAATAAACGGTTTGCATTTATCGAGAAGTGATGGTTCACTTTCTTTTTTTGTTTCTGCAACTAAATTTTCTGCATCTGATTTTATTGCAGGTGTTATTTCTTCGGCAATTTCAATCGAATTTTCATTATCTTGCTGAGCCTTTGTTTCGCTATCATCGGCAAAGTGGCTTTTAGGTTCAGCAACGTTTTCTTTAGCTTCTTCGGTATTGCCTAGCTTTTTTATAAGGTCATCAAGGGCATTAGCGTCAGATGGTTTAGCTGGGTCTTGTCTCTTAATGCCCATTACCTCTTCGGCGGTTAATGCATCCGGCCTACGTTTTACTTCAATCTTAAATTCTTGATCAATAGTCACATCGTTTTCTTCTATTTCGAATTTCGATGCGTTTTTATGCTTTTTTGAAAAGAATTTCATTATTTACTCCTTTTACGAACTGTTTCGTACATAAGAATACCTGCTGCTACTGAAGCGTTAAGTGAGTTTATTTTTCCTAACATTGGTAAGCTTACTATGCGGTCACATTTTTTAGCGGTAAGTGTTCCAATGCCTTTACCCTCGTTACCAATTACCAAGGCACAGGGAATATCAAAATCAACTGCGGTGTAATCTTCACCGTCCATATCGGCACCAAACACCCAAACACCGTTTTCTTTAAGATAATCTATAGTATTTGAAATGTTTGTTACACGGGCAACCTTCATATATTCAAGTGCTCCGCTGGCAGATTTTGCTACAGTAGCATTTAACGAAGCACTTCTGCGTTTAGGAATAATTATACCGTGAACGCCCGATGCCTCAGCGGTACGTATGATAGCACCAAGATTATGAGGGTCTTCGATTTCATCACAAATTATAATGAATGGTTTTTCGTTACGGTCTGCTGCGGTTTGTAAAATTTCCTCAGGTGTAGAATATTCCTGTGAAGCCATCATTACAGCTACGCCCTGATGGTTAGCACCGCCACAATAATAATCAAGCTTTTGGGGGCTGATTTCTTTTATGAGTATTCCTTTTTGCTTGCATTTGGCAATTATGGCAGTTACGGAACCGCCGCTTATTCCGTGAGCTATAAGCAAACGATCAATTTCTCTGCCGGAGCGCACAGCCTCCAGCACAGGATTTCTACCGCAGATAATATTAAAGCCTTGTTCTTTATTTGAATTTTCCATGCTCTTAGCACGTCCTTTTACTAAACATAAATATTCAATATAAATTATAACACAATATCTTCATAAATGAAATAGTAAATTTAAGTTTTTTAAGAAAAAATTTAATATTTTTGGAAAATGGCTTAAAATATATAAATCCAAGCTTTTTAAGTGTAAAAAACTTGGATTTTTTAAGTGATTAAGTTTGGGCGTGAAGAAGGTCTATGCGCCACTTGATTTTACGACTGCCACGAGCAGTAACGAAAAATCTGCGTTGCTCAAGACTTCGCAGACCGTAAAGGTTATCGCACCTTTACGTCTGTTACGACGAACTCCCTTCGGTAGTTCTCATCTTCTTTTTTTGTAAAAAACAAAAAACCACTGCACATTCGTACAGTGGTCATCGCTGGCGCGCTGAAGAAGATTCGAACTCCCGACCTTCTGGTCCGTAGCCAGACGCTCTATCCAGCTGAGCTATCAGCGCAAATGCGGTTTTTTAAACCGCCATAGTATAATATCACATCTTTTTAATAAAATCAAGTATAAATTTAAAAAAATTAAAAATTTATTTAAAGTGAGCTAAAAAATCAATATTTTTTTAATTTTAGTTCACTTTTAATTGGGTTTTCTTTTCGGTTTTGCGTTTAATTACAACGCCATCCGCCTTAACTGAACCGCAATTTGTTAAAATCATTTTCATTTGCTTACCGTTTGAATTTTTAACATTCTCAAAAATTATGTTATCGGTATAACCGCCCTCAATTGGGGTATCAGCTACAAATTCACAATCTGTAAATTTAATATTTTTGTGGTAGTATGGTTCTTTTTCGGTAGGCATAACCTCGGGCATTAATCGTATTTGTGCTTTTTCGGTGTTGAATTTTACATTTTTAAATGTCAAATCTTGTACCGGGCTAGATTCAAACCAATAAGAAGCATCGCCCGTTAGCAACACCGGCAATCCTATTTCGGTATCTTCAACAACGATTTTGCCTCTGCTTTGAAAACGCAAATGTGAATTGGCTTTGCCGAATCTGCAATTTTTAATTGTAATGTTCGGCTGCATACTAATGTTTTCAACAAGGTCATTTTCGTTATGTTCGCCGATTTCTTCTTCTGTTTCAAGTATAAGGTTTTCTTTATCAATTAATTCTACTTTTTTTATTGTGTATTCTGCGGTTTTTTCCATTGTGGGTCCGTTATAAAGAGCAATTTTTTCGCCTTTGCTAAAAAGTCCTAAATAAGAAGAGATATAAGTTGAACATTTTAAATGCATTTTATTGCCATCTTTATCTAAATATTGAAAGAAAATACCGTGTATGTTAAGTGCATCATCTATCATACCCTCAAAAACAGAGTTGGTTATTTCATAGTCGCCGCCACAGGCAATAGAATGAATAGCATCTGCCGCATTTGCGATAATACCATTGGATTTTTCATCATACATAAGCTTTAAACCATGAATATGTATGTTGCTCGAATGGTTTGTAGAAATACCCATACCCGAACCGTTTATAAGGCGGTAGTTTTCTATAGTGATATTATTACTGTCGAATGTATAAACACTTGAAATACTACGATTTTCGTGGGAATAACAAAGTATTGTACCTACAGTCCAACCGTCCCATAGCTTGCCTTCGAGTTTTAAAAGGTCGCCACATTGTGTTGGTACATACTGACATGCTTCAAAAGGGTAATTCGGATCTAATTCTACTTTTTTGCCTATTATAGCAAGATTCAAACCTTTACCTTCGTGAGTTTCACCGTCAAAAGCTTGGAAAAAATGCGGTGTGCGATGACATTCACGATTTTCCCAATCTTCACCTGTCATTATAAGATAACCGTCTTCAACATAATATGTAGCCTTTTCATTAAGGCCTTTGAGGTAGATACAATCTTCCTCACGCTTTACTATTTCAAATTCGGTATAAACAGGTCTATTGTACTTTATTTCACAATTTTTAATTGTTATATTTTCGCACTCATCAAGTAAAAAAGGTTGAATTTTGCCGTAAAAAATTATTTCGGCACCACAAAAATCTAAGGTGATATCCTTTTTGCCTTTAAGATAAGTAAAAACTTTCATTTCAGAAATATTTGTTTTTTTACTTAAACCAAAATATTGTGGGTCATTCACAATAATTGTGTTATCAGGATAAATATGATACTTTTTTTTATCTGCGTAGTAATAGTTGCCATTTTCGAGTTCTTCGTTTATTGTAAATATTTTTTTCATAAAACATCCCCCAAACAAAATTGATAATTTAAATCTAGCATATAATGTGTAAATAGTCAATCATATTTCGAATAAGTAGCATATAAAAATATTTGACTTTCGTTTGTATATACTATATAATTAAATTAATTATGTTTAGATGTTGGGGTGTAGTATGCGTTTGTTGGCTATTGGCGATATTTGCGGCGATTTAGGCTGTGAATATTTAAGAAAAAAACTGCCTGAATTAAAAAGGCACAAAAAAATTGATGTTGTAATAGCAAACGGCGAAAATTCTGCTACTCAAAACGGTGTCACCCCACAAAGTGCAGAATATATATTTGCTTGCGGTGTTGATATTATTACCGGGGGGAATCATTCTTTTAGAAATTCAAGCATAAATGAGTTTTTAGAAAGCAATCCCTTTATATTAAGACCGCATAATCTTCCTGATGCTCAATTTGGCAGTGGTTATTGTTTGGCGGATTTTGGTAGCTTTTCGATGGCGGTTATTAATCTTTCAGGGACTATATATCTTGATAGGGTGGGTGCTTCTAATCCGTTTTTAGCGGTTGATGACCTACTTGAAAAGGCAAATAGAGATGGTGCTAACATAGTAGTGGTGGATTTTCACGCAGAAGCTACAAGTGAAAAACGGGCAATGGGTTTGTATCTTAATGGAAAAGCCTCTGCCGTATTTGGCACACACACACATGTACAAACAGCTGATGAGCAAATTTTATCTTTAGGTACGGGCTATATTACCGACCTTGGTATGACAGGACCTAAGGATTCTATTTTAGGTGTTAAAAGCGAAATAATTATTAATCGATTAAAGGCAAACGATTTATCTAAATTTGTGTTTGCTGAGGGCGAAGGCATGCTTTGCGGATGTATATTTGATATAAATTTAAAAAACGGTAAGACAGAAAATATAGAAAGAATATGTATTTAGGGTATAAAAATGAAATTTAAAAAAGTTTTAGCCGGTTTTTTGGCAGTTGTTTGCGCTATGTGCTTTAGCAGTTGCAGAAAAAATCCGGATAACAGTTCATTTATGTCTGACGATATTGTGATTGAAGATTCTGACAGGAATTATATAACCTTACTTTATTCTGCGGCAGATACCTTCAATCCTTATACGGCAAAGACCGATATTAACCGTCAGCTTTGTAAGCTTATATATGAGCCGCTTGTTAAGCTGGATAACGAGTTTAATCTGGCATATAGTATTGCAAAAGAAATAAAAACCGAAGCTACCAGTTGTGTTGTTACTTTAAACAGCGTTAATTTTTCTGATGGTTCAACACTAACTGCAGACGATGTTGTTTATTCTTTTAATTTAGCAAAAAGCGATAATTCGATTTATGCAGCAAAGCTTTATGAGGCGGTATCGGCCTCTGCGGTAAATAGCAGTACAGTAGAATTCAAACTGCTTAAAAATGATCCTTATTTTGAAAATCTTTTGACCTTTCCTATTATTAAGGCAAATAGTGAAAACATTACCGATTCGGATAGTGTTTTGCAACCACCCGTTGGTAGCGGTAGATATAAGGTTAGCGAAGATAAGCAAAGCTTATCAGTAAATACCGTTTATTTTGGCACGTTGCCTAAAATTACACAAATAAAGCTCATTAATGCGCCGGACAGAGAATCTGTATCACACTATGTTGAGATTGGTGCGGCAGATATGTATTATAGCGAGATTTCTGACGGTAATATTCTAAGAATGAGCGGAAAAAAGATTGATATAAATCTTAACAACCTAGTATATATAGGTATAAATCAAAATTACGGGGCATTAACCGAAAATAATATAAGGCAAGCATTTTCCTCCGGAATTGACCGTGAAAAGATTTGTCGCAATTCATTTTATAACAATGCTACGCCAGCTACCGGCTTTTTTAATCCCGTATGGGATAAGACTAAATCGGTGCAAAATATACAAATTAAGTCTGATTTTGAAATAACTGTTGAGAATTTAGAGAAAATAGGATATAATAAGTTAGATAGTAAGTCTGAAAGAGTAAATCAAAATGGCACAAAGCTTCAATTTACTTTACTTGTAAACTCAGAAAATCGCATCAGGGTTGCGGCCGCACAGCAAATAGCCGAACAGCTTAGTGATTACGGTATAAAGATAACCGTTATTGAAAAAGCATATGATGCGTATGTTGAAAGTTTAAAGAATGGTGATTTTCAGTTGTTCTTAGGTGAAGTAAAGCTTACAGATAATATGGATATTTCGTCTCTTGTGTGCGAGGGTGGTTCGGCGGCATACGGCTTAGCAAAGCAACCTGTAGCAGATACTACAACGCAAACTGAAGAAACAAATCCCGAAGAAAGCGAAGAAGCTGAACCGGTGTTGCCTGTTAACAGGTCGCAAGAAGTGGTTAACGGTTTTTATTTAGGGCAGAATACTATTGCAGACGTGGCGGCTGTTTTACAAACCGAAATGCCTTTTGTTCCGGTTTGTTACCGTACAGGAATTCTTTTCTGCAACGAAAATGTGCAGAATGTAGGCTCGCCCTCTGCTAGCGATATTTTTAGTTCTATAGATTCTTATATTTACACGGAATCTTAAAATTAACTTGTTTTAAATAGGGTTAAACTTTATTTAATAAAAATTGGAGGATTTTTTATGATAGCATATGAAACTCGACTTGGTAAAATAGATATATCCGAGGCCTATCTTTCTAAGCTTATCGGTCACGAGGTAACCTCATGCTTTGGTGTTATAGGTATGGTTCCAAGCAACAATAAGCAACGCATTTTTAGTAAAATTTCTAAAAATGAACCATTAGATACCGGCATTAAGGTTATAGGTAATGCTGAAGGTATTACTGTTGAGCTTCACATTGTAGTAAGCTATGGAATGAATATTAATGCAATTGCGGCTAGTATTACCGAAAAGGTACAGTATGCCGTTAAAGAAACTACCGGTATTACTGTTAATAAGGTTATTGTTAAGATTGACGGTATTAAGGAATAAGAGGTGTTTTTTTTGATAAACGGTGATATATTGCGTAAAGCAATAATTTCTGCAGCTAATAATTTGTCAAATAATCGTAAACAGTGCGACGATTTAAATATTTTCCCTGTGCCAGATGGTGATACAGGT
>JAZREW010000174.1:0-8412 GCA_045661005.1 Acutalibacteraceae bacterium
TAAACTATACCACCTATAACAAACATAATTTCAAATGTATCTATTATACGGTCAGGGTGTATCCATTCACCCCTTGAAATAAATTTACCACCACTTATATATTTCACTTTTTCAAACATAAGTCGGATTTTAACTCCTAATATACATTTTTTAATAATTGCTTTAAATTAAACAAATGTTATAATAATATTAGCATTGTTAGTATTTTTTGTCAACTATTTAAACTTGGAGGTTTTGATTTGAAAAACTTATATTTTGCAGCCACAGAACTAAAAGACGGATTTTGGAAGTATTATTACAATTTAATTAAAAATACAACCGTATACAGTGTATATGACCGTTTTAAAGAAACCGGCAGATTTGATGCAATTAACTGCAATTGGAAAGAGGGAAACCCATTTAAACCTCACATATTTTGGGATTCTGATGTTGCCAAATGGATAGAGGGCACAGCTTACCTTTTAGAAATACAGCGTAACGAACAACTTGAAAAAATTATTGATGATACCGTTGATATAATTGAGAAAAACCAACGAGCAAACGGATATTTTAATTCTTACTTTCTTACCATTGAACCCGAAAATATATTTACACGGCGCTCTGACCACGAGCTTTATTGCGCAGGTCACCTTATAGAAGCCGCCATAGCCTACCACAAAGCTACGGGAAAAGATAAACTACTTAACTGCATGTTAAAAAATATTGACTTTATTTATAAAGTTTTTGTAGAGGAAAAAAGTGCGAAATTTGTTACTCCCGGTCACGAAGAAATAGAATTAGCACTATTAAAGCTATATAATTATTTAGGAAACGAAAAACACCTTGAGCTTGCCCGATTCTTTATAAATATGCGTGGCAATAACGAAATCGACGGCTTTGATTACTATACACAGTCTGATGTGCCTGTAAGAGAAATAAGCGAAGCTGTGGGTCACTGTGTTAGAGCTTGCTATCTTTATACCGCTATGGCAAAGCTTGCAAAAATAGACGGTGATACGGCACTTGAAAATGCTTGCAAGCGTGTACTTAACAACATAGTCAATTATAAAATGAGTATCACGGGTGGTATAGGCGCAATACATATAGATGAAAAATTTTCATACAACTATGATTTGCCTAATTCAAATGTTTACAATGAAACCTGCGCGGCTATATCACTTGCTATGTTTGCAGGTGAAATGCAAGAGCTTGAAGCTAATTCACTTTATGGTGATATTATAGAAAGAATTTATTACAACGGATTTATTTCGGGCATTTCTTTAGATGGTGATAAATTCTTCTATACAAACCCCTTAGAAATAGACCAGAAAAAATATAAAAACGAAGCATATTATCAACCACCTTTTGAGCGTGTAAAGGTTTTTGATTGTTCCTGCTGTCCACCTAACGTTCTTCGTATGCTAGCTTCTCTACCCCGTTATATGTATACTTCAGACCGTAACACAATTTACTGCAATCAGTTTTCTGACTGTGAAACAAAGTTTAATATTGGCGGTAAAGAAGCCACCTTAATTCAAAAAACAAACTATCCATCAGATGGCAAAATAGAGTTCACTTATTACGGTGAACCTATAACATTATGTGTAAGAATACCCGATTGGTGTGTAGAATACCAAGGCGAAACACAAAACGGATTTGCTGAATTTAAACTCTCGAATGGTGAAACAGTTTCGGTAGAGTTACCCATGAACATTCACTTTATAGAGGCTAATCCCAATGTACAAAATAATGCGGGCAGATATGCTGTTACACGAGGACCTGTTGTTTACTGTATGGAGGGTATAGACAACGGTGAAAACCTACGCGACATAACCCTTTTAGACGATGGCAGATTTGAAATAAAATGTGAAGAAGGTATCCCCGCCCCTGTTTTATATATCCCTGCCGAAAGAAGAAAAAATACAGACAAACTTTATAGTCTTAAGAATAATGAGCGTATACCATTTACCGCAAGGCTTATCCCTTATTTCAGTTTCAGTAACCGAGGCATTACCGATATGCTTGTATGGACTATGGTGAAATAATTATACAAAAATGCCTAAGGCTTAAAACAAAAGCCTTAGGCATTCAATTATTTCTTTCCTGTAGAGCCGAAACCGCCGCTACCACGCACCGTGTCAGACAACTCATCTGTTTCGGTATAATCTACTGCTAAGAATGGTGCTATTACAAGTTGTGCTATTCTTTCTTTATCGGCTATAGTTTGCGCCGTGTTAGAGTGATTATGTAATGAAACCATTATTTCACCACGATAGTCAGCATCAATTACGCCAACCTTGTTTGCAGGTGCTAAGCCACGCTTTGTAGCTATACCACTTCGAGCATATATAAGGCCTGCATATCCTTCGGGAATTTCTAAAGCTATACCTGTGTGGATAAGCTTGGTTTCGCCAGCCTCTATAGTAACCTCGCCGCCCTCGCAAGCATAAAGGTCAGCACCTGCGGCAAACTCTGTACCGTATGTTGGCTTTATAGCATTTTCATTTAATTTTTTAAAATTAACCTTTAACATTTCGAACTCTCCTTCTAATTTTCGTATATATTACCCGATCCCATTTTACGTTGCCAAACACCATCTAGCCACACAGTGTCCCCCGCCTGTAAGGATTTTTTAACATCAATTATTCTCTGATTTGAAGACCCTCTGAACAACAGATCGGGACTTTTTAATTCTTCTACAAACTTACCGTCTACCAAAACATCTATATTACATAGCATTTCGCTTACAGTATCTTTGTCACCAACACTTCCGGTAAGTAGTTGACTATCATACAAAAAGCCTGTATAGCACCATACATCCTTTTCGGGCAATTCGGTTTTTATTCGCTTTAAAAGTTTTGCTAATTCCGGTTGATTTTCAGGCTCAAACGGTTCGCCACCCAAAAGCGAAAAGCCTTGAATATGGGGTGGTGCTAGTGCTTTTAAAATCTCCTGCACAGTATCTTCGCTAAACGGTTTTCCGTAACCGAAATCCCACGCTTCGCTATTAAAGCAATTTTTACAAAAATGCCTGCAACCGCTCACAAAAAGCGATACCCTAACGCCAGGCCCATTCGCAATATCGAACTTTTTTATTACAGCATAATTCAAAATTATCTTCCTTTAAAATCAGGGGAAACATTAAGTTTCCCCTGAAAGCTTTTTACAAATGCAATACTCTTTCTTTAATTTCTTGAGTTCTGCCTTGATTCCAATACTGTGTACCTATATAACCACAGGTACGACGTGCTACATTCATTTTATCTTGATCGGTATTGCCACAGTTAGGACATTTCCAAACAAGCTTACCGTCTTCCTCTTCAATAGCAATTTCACCATCAAAACCGCAGTTATGGCAATAGTCGCTCTTAGTATTAAGCTCGGCATACATAATGTTTTCATATATAAACTGCATTACAGAAAGTACAGCATCAATATTGTTCTGCATATTTGGCACTTCTACATAAGAGATAGCGCCACCCGGTGATAACAACTGGAACTTAGCCTCAAGTGCCAGTTTATCAAAAGCATCAATTTCCTCTCCAACATGAACATGATAGCTGTTAGTAATGTAGTTTTTATCATTAACGCCCTTAACTATACCAAAACGCTTTTGCAAGCACTTTGCAAACTTATAAGTTGTGCTCTCAAGTGGGGTACCGTAAAGTGAATAATCTATATTTTCAGCAGCTTTCCACTTAGCAGTATATTCGTTAAGCTTTTTCATGATAGCAAGACCCAACTCTTCACCCTCGGGTTCGGTAAGCTTTTTACCGTTCATGCTGTAAACGCATTCCCAAAGACCTGCATAACCGAGAGACAATGTTGAGTAACCGCCGTGTAGATATTTATCAATAGTTTCGCCTTTGTTAAGTCTTAACAATGCGCCGTGCTGCCAAAGAATAGGAGCAGCATCTGAAACAGTACCAGTTAAACGCTCGTGGCGAGCTTGCAATGCTCTATGGCAAAGCTCCATACGATCATCAAATATCTTCCAGAATTTTTCCATATCGCCTTCTGCTGATAAACCAATATCAACAAGGTTAACAGTAACAACGCCTTGGTTGAATCTTCCGTAATACTTTGGCTTACCATTCTCATCTACATAAGGTGTAAGGAAGCTACGGCAACCCATACAGGTGTAGCAATGACCATCGCCATTCTTATCAACCTTATTTTCAAGCATTATCTTTTCAGAAATGTAATCAGGCACCATACGCTTAGCAGTACATTTTGCTGAAAGCTTTGTAAGATACCAATATTTTGTACCCTCTCTTACATTATCCTCTTCAAGAACATAAATAAGTTTGGGGAACGCAGGGGTAATCCAAACGCCCTTTTCGTTCTTAACACCCTGATAACGCTGTTTTAGAACCTCTTCAATAATCATTGCAAGGTCGTGCTTTTCTTGCTCGTTTTTAGCTTCGTTAAGATACATAAATACAGTAACAAACGGAGCCTGACCGTTAGTGGTCATAAGAGTTACAACCTGATATTGTATAGTTTGTACACCCTTGCGAACTTCTTCACGAAGACGTTTTTCAGCAATTTCTTTAATCTTTTCATCAGAAATATCTGCACTTATATTTTCAAGCTCAGCCTTAACCTCTTTATAAAGCTTTTTACGGCTTATATCAACAAAAGGTGCTAGGTGTGTAAGGCTTATACTCTGACCGCCGTATTGGCAAGATGCAACCTGTGCTATAATTTGAGTAGCTATGTTACAAGCAGTTGAAAATGTATGAGGTTTTTCAATATATGTACCGCTTATATCTGTACCGTTTTGTAACATATCTTCAAGGTTAACAAGGTCGCAGTTATGCATATGCTGAGCAAAATAGTCAGCATCGTGGAAATGAATCAAACCATTTTCGTGTGCTTCAACAATGTCAGGCTCTAAAAGAATACGCTTTGTAATATCCTTACTAACCTCACCCGCCATATAATCACGCTGAACGCTGTTTACGGTAGGATTTTTATTAGAGTTTTCCTGCTTTACTTCTTCGTTGTTACACTCAATAAGGCTTAAAATCTGCTCATCTGTTGTGTTGGATTTTCTAACCAAAGCACGTGTGTAACGATAGGTTATGTAGCGGCGTGCAACATCAAAGGCACGCTGATTCATAATCTGGTCCTCTACCATATCTTGTATTTCTTCCACGCTTAAAGACCTATTCATATTTGCAGCAGCGCTTTCAACATCCTCTGCAATACGTTTTATCTGAATAGGTGTCATTCTGGCGCTGGGAACAACGCTATCGTTGGCTTTGGTTACAGCTATTACGATTTTTTCGGGGTTAAATTCAACCTCTGCCCCACTTCTTTTAATAATTTTCATTTCGACATCCCCTAAATATACGATAATTTTTTCTATTTTAATACAATATCTTGTGTTGTGTAGGTATTATTATACCACAACTTTTAGAAAAATCAATAGTAATATTTCACAAATTGAAATTTTTTTATAATACTTGAAAAAAGTGCATTTTTGGTGTATTATTTATTTTGGTGAGTTATATGATTTTTAAAAGTAAAGCTAATTATGATTGGCTTGTAGTAGGGCTTGGAAATCCTGGGTTACAATATGAAAATACCCGCCATAATGCAGGCTTTATAGCGGCTGATAAATTAGCAAGTGAAAACAATTTTGAATTTAATAAAAATAAATTTGAAGCTTTATGCGGCGAATTTAAAATTAAAGATATGCGCATACTTGTTATAAAGCCGCAAACCTATATGAATAATTCGGGCAAAGCCGTGCAAAAGATTTCGGCTTTTTATAAAATTCCTACAGAGCGTATAATTGTAATGCATGACGATATTTCGCTGGATGTAGGTAAGCTACGTATGCGACGCAAGGGTAGTGATGGCGGTCAAAAAGGCATGCGTGATATTATACAGCTTTTGGGTACTGAAGAAATTATGCGTATTAAAATAGGTGTGGGTAAAAAACCTCACCCTGACTATGACCTAGTAAATTGGGTTTTGGGCAAATTCCCAAAAGAAGAACAAAAAAATCTTGATACCGCTATTTCAAACACAGTATCCGCTGTTAAGGAAATTGTTATAAACGGGATAGATTCTGCTATGAATAAATACAATAATTGAGGTTACTATGGAAATCCTTAATAAAGTATTGTTGAAGGATTCTGATTATGCACAGCTTTTGCGTGAAATACAGCGTGAACGTTTACCTATTGCATGTACAGGTCTTTCTCTAATTCACAAAGCCCTTGTGCTTTCGGCGGTTTATGCTAATACAAACAGAAAGCTTACTGTAATTACTCAGGACGAGGCTTCTGCCAACGAATTATCAGCCGATGCCGGTTCATTGGGGCTTAGAACCTTGAATTTTCCGCTTAGAGATTATAATTTAGCAAATCTCAGCGGTTATTCAAGAGAGTATGAGCACAAAAGAACTGACACCCTATCTGCCATTGCAGATGGGGATTTTGACTTGCTTACCGTATCAATTGACGCCGCTTTGCAATACACTACACCGCCAAGCGTTCTTTCTGCCGCACGTTTTACACTAAAAACCGGTGACAGCATAGATACAAAGCTTTTAACCGAAAAGCTTTTAAATGCGGGATATGTACGAAGTGAGCTTTGCGAAGGTGCGGGGCAATTTTCACAAAGAGGCGGAATTTTTGATATTTTTCCAACAACCGCAAAAGAACCCTGCCGTATTGAGTTTTGGGGTGATGAGATTGACAGTATCTCTCACTTTGATACTGAAACACAGCGCCGCACCGATTCTATAGAATGTATAGAAATAACCCCTGCTTGTGAAATTTTGTGCAGCAGCGAAAACTTAACCCGAATTCTTAAAAATTATCTTAACACCAATAAAAAGCTTACCGAAAATCAGAAAAAAAGGCTTGAAGATGACATTACAGCTTTAGAAAACGGAATTACTATTCCTGTAGACAGATATTTGCCGCTTATTTTTACAGGTGGCGAAACAATTTTTGATTATATTAGTGACACATTAATATTTATAAGCGAAAGCGGTAACATAAACGAACGTTTTAAAAGCTTAGCAATACAACAATCTGCCGATGTTGAAAGCTTTTTAGAGGAAGGCTTTCTTTCCTCTGCTACTGCAAAGCTATGGCTTGATAAAACCGAATTTTACAGTCGCCTTGAAAACGCCGTTATACTTGAAAATTTTCCAAGAACATCATACGAACTGAAAATTAAAGATATTATAAACTTTAACCTTAAGCGCTCTACCGCTTGGAGCGGTGACATAAAGGTTTTAATTGAGGATATAGCATACACATTAGAAAAAAAAGGCAAGGTGGTTATTTTAGCGGGCGAACAGCGTGCCGCTAAGGTGCTTACATCTGAGCTTAACGAAAAAGGTATATCTGCTGTTTTTGAAGAAAATCCCACCGATTTTTCTAGCGGTGTAACCGTTACGTTGGGCGGTCTTTCGGGTGGATTTGAAATACCGTCTCAAAACTTTATGCTTATAACCCACCGCCATATAGCAAGTGAAGGCAGAAAGCCCCGCAAGCGACCAAAAAATGCACAGGAAATCGGTTCGCTTGACGAACTACATCAAGGCGATTACGTTGTTCACGAAGCCCACGGTATAGGCGTTTTTGACGGTATAAATCGCATAACCAACGCAGGTGTTACTAAGGATTATATAAAAATCAAATACGCTAAAAGCGATATATTATATGTACCCGTTACTCAGCTGGATTTAGTTTCAAGATATATAGGCTCTGCAGGTGAAGACGGTAATATAAAGCTTAACCGCCTAGGCGGCGTAGAGTGGCAGAAAACAAGAAAACGTGTAAAAGCGGCTGTGCGTGATATGGCAAAACAGCTTACCGCACTTTATGCCAAACGAATGTCGGTAAAGGGATATGCCTTTGGACCCGATACCGATTTGCAAAACGATTTTGAGCGTAGGTTCGAATATGACGAAACCGAAGACCAATTAAGATGTATTGACGAAATTAAACATGATATGGAACGGGATATTCCTATGGACCGTCTGCTTTGCGGTGACGTAGGATTTGGCAAAACCGAGGTAGCCTTGCGTGCCGCTTTTAAATGCATAAGTGAGGGCAAGCAATGCGTACTTTTGGTGCCTACCACAATACTAGCTATGCAACATTACAATACAATTGTACGCAGATTTGGTGATATGCCCATAACCGTAAAGCTTTTAAACCGCTTTGTGCCACCACGCCAACAAGAAAAAATTATAAGCGACCTTAAATGTGGCAGACTTGATATGGTAGTAGGCACTCACCGTCTTATCTCAAAAGACGTAAGCTTTAAAGATATAGGACTTGTAATAATAGACGAAGAGCAGCGCATTGGTGTGGCACAAAAAGAAAGACGTAAAGAGCTTTATCCGCATGTTGATACTTTAACTTTAAGTGCAACACCAATACCCAGAACGCTTAATAT
>JAZREW010000175.1:0-8004 GCA_045661005.1 Acutalibacteraceae bacterium
ATAGCGTGGGCCTTTGCCTTGATTGTAGCATTCTTTTGCAGAAGCCAAAGAGTGATTACCGTCACCCACAGCAAAAAGCAAACCATCGCCGGATTTTTCTATAAGATTACCCAATTCATTTTGTATCTGACAAACATCAGTTTCGGAAACAGCGTAACCCTTTATACTGCCTGCATTCTGCATTAAATTAAAATCATAAAGCTTTTTGTAATTTTCAGTATTCTCTGAAATAGGTTCAATAACCTTCTTTTCGGCATCGTCAATCAAAAGCATAATATGTGGTAACTCAACAGAGGCACCTTGGCGTATATTAACTCTTGGAGGTATACGTTCAAGTACAGTCTCTTCAGTAGCACGAATAGCTGTGTTAGCACCTTTTAAATAGCTATAATCTTCTAAATCAATTAAACCCAACAAGCCTTTACGGATTTTACCGTCTTTCAAAGTTCTTTCTATGTAAACTAGCGTATTCTCATACACATCAAAAACATCGCCATTTAAATATTCAACCATTGTAGAATTAATTTTTTGAATTTTTTCAGAATCATCATCAGTTAAATAAGCTTCAGGCAAAATTATATTATAAGCAGAAGGCACGTCACCAACAAATTTTTCTACGTCATTCCAATATTGCGGTTCGGAAGTATATTGGTCGCACGCAATAACCGACCATTCTTCGAAATTTTTCTTAGGCAATAAAATATCTGCCGGTTGTAAATAATTCTTACTCATAAATATATTTCCTTTCAAATAAATGTATATATTACCTTATTAAAAACCAAGAGAGGAGCAAGCTCCTCCCCTCATTACTTATAATAAGAAAATTCTATAGAAATTATACTGTCATCAATTGGATTAATATAAATTGTAATACCATTTCTTCTATCTCTTCTGGAAATAAAATAGTCTAAGTAATAACAATCTTCAGCCACAGCATAAAAATGTGAAGGTGTACCGAGCGTATTAATAATATCGGTAATAGCCATAGTGTTATTTATACCGTTAATTTCAAATGCGGTATAATTATCAGGACTAGTGTAAAAATCATTATTAATAATAAACTTAACTACATAACACTCAGACAATCTGGCAGTAGAACGTGAAGAATTGTAAATTTGGGTTGAAATTTTAATTCCCGCTTCATTTTGCAACTGCACATCGACTGTTTCGTAAGAGAAAATCAAAGAATTTTCATCGTACATATTACCGTCTGTCATAGTCCATCCCATTTCAGCCAATTTTGCAAGCTTGGTAGGAACAACAAACTCTTCACCAGCATATTTTGCTTGAATATCAAACTTTTTACCAAGATAAATATCTGAATAATTTTCTTCGTCAACAAGACTTATATCAAAATAATTTGACATTACTCTATCAGAAGACATTATAGGAGCTGTAGTTAACGATTCAGCCTTTTCGTTAATTTCTTTTACCTCATTCTCAGGATTAGAATTTGTACTGTTATCTTTTTCTAAAGGACTACAAGCAACAACAGAAAACGCCAATACTGTTACTAGAATAAACACCAATACTTTTTTAAATTTATTCATATCATACCCTCCCTTATATTCTAATTTTATTCGTAAAATCAATAAAAGTCAATACAGTATTTACAATTAACAAAAATTTTATAATTTACTGCTTGCAATTCCTTTTCAAAAAGCTTTCAAGTGTAGAATAAACCTTTTCGCTGTCGACCAAAAAGCCCATTCCGTGATTAGCTTTTTCAACAAGCAAAATTTCAGCTCTGTGTTTTATAGCTTGGTAATTCGTTTCAGACATATTGCAAGGAACAAAGGTATCATCCTTGCCGTGAATAAACAAAATTGGTAAATCACATTTTTGTATTGCATCAACCGTATTCATACTAAAAAGTGAAAATCTGCCAAATATAACACAAAAAACATTAAGAATAGGCAAAAAATATTTTGCGTTAATTTTAAAATGCTGGCGTGCAACCTTATTAATTATATCTGCAGGAGAAGTAAATCCGCTATCTGCAATAATACAACGTACATTCTCAGGCAAATTGTGTTCACAAGCAAGCAATACTGTAGTAGCGCCCATAGACATACCACCCAAAGCAATGTTTTGGGCTTTTAAGTTTTTATTTGCATAATTTATCCACGAAATTACGTCCTTACTTTCTTTTATGCCAAAAGTTATAAGCCTGCCCTCGCTTCTGCCGTGACTTCTTTGGTCAACAAGCAAAACATTAAACCCCAAACGAGTATACATTTGAACAGCACAGGAAAAATCACGTGCTGCGGCAGAACGGTATCCGTGAAAAATTATAATAGTATCCTTACAGTTATTATCAAAATACCTGGCCTTTAATTTAAGACCATCATAACTTAAAGTATTTACCCATATAGCGTCTCTGTTTTTAATATAATCAAGACCGCTTTTTATAACATCACGGTATTCCCACAATGGTTTATTGCCTATATCATCAATATTTTCCAAATCGCCAACATTCATTCTGACAAAGGCAATAAAGAAAAAATAGACCATAACACCTATAAGTAATAAAAGCAAAGTTGCAAAAATAATTAAATAAATCAAACTATATCACCAATATTAATATTGCCGCAAAAGTTGAAAAATTTCCAATTTATATAAATTTTAGGGCGGATATAATCCGCCCTATTTTACTTTACAATAAACTTATGATAAACCTTTTTACCCTTTTTAACAATTACTTCTTCACTAAAATCAGCAACTGTGAAAGAGTGAGTAGGTTCTGTAATCTTAGCATCATTAACGCTAACGCCACCCTGTTGAACAAGACGTCTACCCTCGCCTTTAGATGCAATAAGCTCAGCTTTTACCATCATATCAAGCAAGCCGATATTACCATCTACAAAATCGTCAGCAGATAACTCAGTAGTAGGCATATTTTCGTGTGAACCGCCGCCTGAGAATACTGCACGTGCAGTAGTTTGAGCCTTTTCAGCCTCTTCTTCACCGTGAACAAGCTTTGTTAATTCGTAAGCCAGAATTTCTTTTGCAGTATTGAGCTGACTACCCTCCCAAGAATCCATCTTATCGATTTCTTCTAAAGGTAAGAAGGTAAGCATTCTTATGCACTTAAGTACGTCTTTATCATCAACATTACGCCAGTACTGATAGAAATCATAAGGTGATGTCTTTTCAGGATCAAGCCATACAGCACCGCCAACGGTTTTACCCATCTTTTTGCCTTCAGAATTAAGTAAAAGAGTAATAGTCATAGCAAAAGCATCTTTACCAAGCTTTCTGCGAATGAGCTCAGTACCGCCAAGCATGTTACTCCATTGGTCATCGCCACCGAACTGCATATTACAGCCATACTCTTTATAGAGATGATAAAAGTCATAGCTTTGCATAATCATATAGTTAAACTCTAAGAATGAAAGACCTTTTTCCATTCTTTGCTTATAACACTCAGCACGTAGCATATTGTTAACCGAGAAGCAAGCACCTACATCACGCAAAACATCAATATAGTTAAGCTTTAAAAGCCAATCAGCATTATTAACCATTTGGGCTTTGCCCTCACCAAATTCAATAAAACGGCTCATCTGCTTTTTAAAGCAATCGCAGTTATGCTGAATCTGTTCAGCAGTCATCATAGAACGCATATCTGTTCTGCCCGAAGGGTCGCCGATATGAGCAGTACCGCCGCCAATAAGTGCAATCGGTTTGTTGCCTGCCATCTGCAAACGTTTCATAAGGCAAAGTGCCATAAAGTGACCAACGTGCAAACTGTCAGCAGTAGGGTCAAAACCGATATAGAAAGTTGCCTTACCGTTATTAACCAATTCTCTAATTTCGTCCTCGTCAGTAACCTGAGCTATTAATCCTCTTGCTACTAATTCATCATAAATTTTCATTTTCTATACTCCTGTCTATTAATTCCTTTGCAGAATTATATAAATTTTCTGTTATTTCTGTGCCAGACATAATTCGGGCAATTTCATGTATTCTTTGGTTATATTCAAGCGGCAATACACTAGTAAAGGTTCTGCCGTTTTCTACCTTCTTTTCAATCAACAAATGAACATCTGCCAATGCGGCAATTTGGGCTAAATGGGTTACGCAAATAACCTGTCTGTTGCCGGATACTTTTTTAAGCTGAACACCAACCTTACCGGCAGCATAACCGCTAATTCCGGTGTCAATCTCATCAAATATCATAGTGTCTACCGAATCGCTGTCAACCAAGCAGCTCTTAATAGCCAGCATTGTACGTGAAAGCTCACCGCCTGAAGCTATTTTATGAAGCGGTTTTAAATCTTCGCCCTTGTTAGCAGAAATTAAAAACTCAACCTCGTCACAACCACGTTTTGTGTATCTGCCTTGCTGAATGTTCACTTTAAATGCAACCGACGGCATATTCAAATACACAAGAACATCTGTTACGGCTTTTTCAAACAATTTTGATGCATCTACACGTGTTTTAGTAAGCTTAGCTCCTAATTCTATTAATCTTTCTTTAGAAGCCTCCAACTGTTCAGAAAGCTCTGATAATTTCTTTTCAGAAAAAGTAATAGCGTCTAGCTCGGCTTTAGCATTTTCTAAATATTTAAGTAACTGTTCTTCGCTATTGCCGTATTTTAACATAAGTTTATGCAATAGGTCAAGCCTTTGATTGATTTTATCTGAATTAATTTCAGAAAGCTCAGTACTTTCTAGAAAATCTTCAATTTCTGCTGCTATATCCTGAGTAGAAGAAATTATTTCAAATAGCTTAGAATTCTTCTTTTCAATATCCTCATTTTTAACAAATGATAGCTGTTTTGAAGTGTTCGATAACAAGGTAATAGCACCGTCAGTATCATCTGCACCCTGCAAATTAATAAGGGCGTTATTAAGTGCTTTTACCGTGGTTTCAAAGTTTTCTGCAATTTCAAGCTTTTTCTTTAATTGCTCTAGCTCACCAAGCTTAATGTCAGCTTTTGTAAGCTCATCAATCTGATATTTAAGCAAATCTATTTTGCGTTGTTTTTCATCTTCATCAAGCTCTAAAGAATTTAGTTCTTTACGAATTGAATTTAAATACTTAAACTCTGAATAATATTCATCTATTTGAATATCGTTATTAGCAATAGCATCAATATAATCGCAATGCTTTTCAGGATTAAGCAACGCCTGATTATCATGCTGGCCGTGAATGTTAATAAGATTTGCTGAAATTTCTTTTAAAACCGATGCCGTAGCCGGCTTTCCGTTTATTTTAATCATACTCTTTCCCGTAAGGCTAAGCTTACGTACAATTAAAACGTTACCATCGCTATCAGGCTCAATATCATATTGTTTTAAAATTTCTATAGTAGAATCAGAAAAGTCGCCAAACAAGGCAGAAACCTCAGCCGAGTCACAACCTGCACGAATCAAATCCTTAGAGGTGCGCTCACCCAGCACCGCATTAATAGAATCAATAATTATTGACTTACCTGCACCGGTTTCACCCGTAAGCACGTTAAATCCGGTATTAAACTCAATATTAGAACTTTCAATTACAGCAATATTTTCAATATGTAAATACTTTAACATAATAAAACCGCCGTTTTCTTATAAAAGTTTTTTTAATTCTTCACAAAGGGTTCTAGACTCGTTTTCGCCCATTGTTACAATAATTACAGTATCTTCACCTGCAAGAGAACCTAACATCATGTCCCCAAACATTTCATCTACTGCAACGCAAGCGGTTGAAGCCATACCGCTAGTGCATTTAATAACAACATTATTAAGTGAATATGCAACACTTATAACCGAGCTTAAAAACCAAGCCTTATATTTATTATTGGTTTGGTATTTTTTTTCGGTTGTATTTGCAAGATAACGGTAGTTGCCCTTTTCATCTCTGCCCTTTACAAGCTTTAATTCACGAATATCACGTGAAACGGTTGATTGTGTAACATTGTAGCCTGCATTTAAAAGTCCGTTCTGCAAATCTTCTTGCGTAAGGCATATATTTTCTTTAATAATTTCAAGAATTTTTTCCTGTCGTTTGCTTTTCAAATTATACACTCCTACCGTCTTTAAATTTATATGAAAGAGTATTATAGAACGAGCGGTCGTTTAACCTTATAAGCTGTACAAAGCTGGAAGACCGCTTAATCTTAATTTCAGTAAAAGGTCTGACAGCGGTCATTTTTCTGCCATCTACCGTAAGGAATATTTCTGCCCTTTTCTTTGAAAAAGCCTTAATGGTTAAGGTATTATCTGCACCAAGCAAAATAGGCTTAGCAGATAACGAATGTGAACATATAGGCGTAATGCAAAAGCTTTCGGTAAGCGGATCAATAATAGGACCACCCGCAGACATTGAATATGCGGTAGAGCCTGTCGGAGTAGAAATGATTAAACCATCAGCACGATAGCTTATAAAATCTTCACCAACACCTACTGAAATATCAATAATTCTGGATATAAAACCGCTTGTAATTACAGCATCATTAAGTGCATTATATTCACCTACTACCTTACCGTTTTCAACAGCAGTAACCGAAAGCATCATTCGCTTTTCAATACCGTACTCATTAGTTTTTAATTTCTTTATTAAATTAAGCTCGTTTTGCTCAATGTTAGCTAAAAAACCCATTCTGCCGGCATTTATACCAAGTACAGGCTTATTATAAATAGCTGCCTGCTTTGCAAAACGTATTATTGTACCGTCGCCACCAATTGTAATAATAACATCGGCAATTTTATAAAGTTGCTCTGTTGGTGCGTGCTTAAAATCGGTACCAAATATATTATCAGGCAAATACGCTTCTATACCTTCTTCTTTAAGAAGCTTACCAAGCTTGCCTACTACTTCAGAAGAACCACGTTTATCTAAATTAGGTAAAACTGCAACTGTCAAAATTTCCCCTCCCTACAAAAGTATTAAGAAACTATACATTTAAAGCCTCGTAAGAGCGCTCAACCACACTCTCGGCGGTTACATCAGTTAAAACACCGGGTGTGTCTGTTTTTTCTAAATAACAAAGATATTCTATATTTCCTTCGGGACCTTTAACAGGAGAAAAGTCAAGACCCAAAAGTGAATAGTTGTTTTCTTTAATTAATTCAATAATTTTTTCAATAACAGCTATGTGAATACTTTTTTCTCTTACTACGCCCTTTTTACCAACATTCTCTTTGCCTGCCTCAAATTGCGGTTTTATAAGACATACTGCCTTTCCGCCATCCTTAAGCAAGGTACGCATTACAGGTAAAATGTGTGAAAGTGAAATAAACGAAACATCAACCGAGGCAAAATCCAATAAATCAGGTACTTGTTCATTTGTTACATATCTGAAGTTTGTACGTTCAAGATTAATTACACGGTCATCTGTACGCAATTTCCAAGCAAGCTGACCATAACCTACATCAATTGCATAAACTCGGCTTGCACCGTTCTGCAACATACAATCGGTAAAACCGCCTGTAGATGCACCAATATCAGCACAAACAAAACCGTCTAGCTTCAAACCAAAAACATCAACCGCCTTTTCAAGCTTTAAACCGCCACGGCTAACATATTTTAAAGTTTCGCCACGCACTTCTACTACATCGTCAGGCTTTACAATATTGCCCGCTTTATCTGATTTTTGGTTGTTTACAAAAACAATACCTGCCATAATAAGCGCTTTAGCTTTTTCACGGCTTTCGCAAAAGCCTCTCTCTACAAGACAAACATCCAGTCTTTTCTTTTCCGTCATTTTATTCTCCAAAAAATTAAAATTCTTTAAAATACTTTTAGCATAGCTTCGCAATCTAGCCCTTGCGATTTTAAAGCACTAGCCACACTTGCGGATGGTACAAAACAATTATTAACAGCATGAATTGTAAAACTGCCATTGAAACCGCTTTTCAACAACAACGGTGCCAAATGTTCACCAATACCGCCCGAAAGCTCGGTTTCTTCAAATAAATGAATATTTGAATACTGTGAAACTGTATTTATTAAATCCATACTAAAAGGAAACACCTTATTTAGCTTAATAACACTTATATTTTTATTTTGTTTAT
>JAZREW010000176.1:0-5512 GCA_045661005.1 Acutalibacteraceae bacterium
GCAGCTTCAAAATCTTCACTTGTAACTATCTTTGTTTCATCGCCTACAGTTATTTTTATTGTAAGCTTTGAAATATCTGTAATTACGCTTGTGTCTACCTTAAATTTGAACATTAAGCGGTTTACGCTATCAAATCTAAGGTTTTGACCTGCAAATGTAACACCGTTTGCTGATTTATTTGTAACATCCTTAGCGGTGGTTTCGGGGGCTACAAATTCTGTGCCTTCTGTAACATCGGCATTTACAAGCTCGCTTGTTTTGTAACCGAAATACTTTTGAGCAGCCGCACCGTAATGCAATAAATCTGCGGCTAATGTTTTAAGCTTTGCATAGTCTTCTTCCGCCATTCCAAAATCTGCGGCAGTTTTTGAAAGAATAGTATCTAAATACTTTTTAATAGTAAAGCCTTCTTTAACTGCTATTACTTCGCCATTTGTTATAAGCTCGGCTTTAATTTCATCACCTAAACGGTCGGGCGCAATATTCGGGAAACGATAAACATACTTACCAACCGCCGAATCATAGTAACCGTCTACCACAAATTCTTCACCGTTAACGGTGAATTTCATCGAAGATTGCGCACCGTATTCAGAATAATAATTTACAGTAATATCTGTACCTGCGGTGATGGAAACACTATTGATTTTAGGTTCAAGTGCTATAAATTCGTTACCGCTCTTTTCTGCATATTCTTCCGCAGTTGAACCCTTGTAACCGTGGATTGTTGTATCTGTGTGGATGGAATCACTGCCAATTGAAGTTTCGGGATTTTCAATTATAATTTCCGGTAAATAATAGTAACTTAAAAACGCTTGCGAACCTATACTAATTACACTATTTGGTATAGTTATACTTCCAAGACTTTCGCAATAATAAAAAGCACAATCTCCTATACTCGTCACACCATTTGGTATTGTTATATTCGAAAGCCTTTCGCAAGCAGCAAACGCCGAATTACCTATACTTGTCACACCTTCTGGTATTGTTAAGCTCATAAGGTTTAAGCATCCTTGAAATGTATAATCGTTTATTCTTTTGACTTTTGAAGGAATAACAATATCAGTAATATCGCAACATTCAAATGCACCTGCACCTATACTTGTAACACTATCGGGGATTGTTATTGATTTTAGCGAGTCGCAAGAAGAAAAAGCATAATCAGCGATAGTAAGTGTTCCTGCTTTTATAGCATAACTGCCTGAAATTGAAGTCTTAGCGTTTATTAAATATTTGCCTATGTAAAGTACATTCCCATCCCAATTATTGCTATTATTGTAGTATGCAGTATTATAAAATGCATCAGAACCTATACTTGTAACGCTATCAGGAATTGTTATTTGAGTTAACGAGTCGCAATAAGAAAATGCACCATTACCTATACTTGTTACACTATCGGGGATTGTTACCTTTGTTAACGAACTGCAATGATAAAATGTCCTTCCACCTATACTTGTAACACTGTCGGGTATTGTTATTGAGGCAAGCGAACTGCATTTATAAAATGCATAATTGCCTATACTTGTAACACTATCGGGGATTGTTATCTTAGTTAATGAACTGCAATTATAAAATGCCCATCCACCTATATTTGTAACGTTATCAGGGATTGTTATTGAGGTTAACGAACTGCAACCATAAAATGCATCCTCACCTATACTAGTTACACTGTTCGGTATTTTAATACTTGTAAGGTTTGTGCAATTGCTAAAGGCGGAATCTCCAATATATTTAACTGTATATTCTATCCCGTATGTAACGGTAGAAGGTATCACCAGATCTGTTTCCGTCCCTGTATATCCAACTATATTTGCTTTGGTATTAATTAACGTAAATTTAAATCCGCTTGTATAATCAGTATATACTGTTGCTGCGCTGGCAGTAAGTGCGCCCAAAGGCAGAACACTACAAATTAATATTACAGCAAGTAATACCGCCAATATTTTTTTCATTTCCATTCCCCCAAAAATTGAGTATATATAGTCATTTTACTACCTTTTTCCACCAATTGCAAGTATTGATAATTTTTTAACAATCTAAATTCTTAATTTAATCTATTGCAATTAGATAATATGTGTGTTAAACTTACTTTATACAGTATCTACACTAATTGGGGGGATTTTTATGATTAACCTTATACCAAGCGTAAAACAACTAGAAATTAATAGCGGTTTTTTAACAAAAAATGCAATATTTTTTGATGATATTAATTGTGATGAACGTGTAATTTCTGCACTCAAAAAATTACCGTACAGTAAAGACGGTGCAAATATAAAAATCAACATTAACGGTTCCTGCGGTGAGGCTTACGAAATTTTCATTAACGAAAACGATATAACTATTAACGCCGATGGTTCAGCTGGCGCTTTTTATGCGGTACAAACCTTAAGACAAATTTTCAAAAACACCGAAATTCCCTGTCTTTACATAAAGGACGCACCTGATTTCGAGCACCGTGGTTTTTATCACGATGTAACACGTGGTAAAGTGCCAACCGTTAAAACTCTTAAAGCATTGATTGATAACATGGCTTACTACAAGCTTAATTCTTTACAGCTTTACGTTGAGCATACCTTTGAATTTGAAGAATATAAAGATATTAACGAAAAGTTTGGTTTCTTGAACCATGAAGAAATTCGTGAGTTGGATGCATACTGCAAGCAAAACTTTATTGATTTTATTCCTTCGCTTTCTACCTTTGGTCATTTATACGAATTGCTTTCGCAGGACAAATACAAGCATTTACGCACCTTAAAGAATTACAAAGAACCTCAAAACTTTTGGAATGAGAGAATGGCTCACCACACCATTGACCCGCTTAACGATGAAAGCATTGAGGTTATAAAAAGTCTTATTGACCAATATGTGCCGAATTTTGAAAGTGAATACTTTAATATTTGTTGCGACGAAACTTTTGATTTAAAGGTTTTTGAAGCACAAGGTCTTGACGTTGGTAAGGTGTATGTTGATTTTCTGCAAAAAATCATTAATTACACCAAGCAAAAAGGCAAAAAGGTAATGATGTGGGCTGACGTTTTGTTACAACACCCAGAAACCATTGACGTATTACCGGACGATATATATTTCTTAAACTGGGATTACAGCCCGGCACCACCCGAAGAAACAACAATTAAGCTTGCAAGCACTAACAGAAAGCAAATAGTATGCCCCGGTACTACCACTTGGAGCAGATTGTGCGAAAATGTAGATGTTGAAGAAAAGAATATTTCATTAATGGCCGAATACGGATATAAGCACGGCGCAGTTGGTGTACTTAATACTAACTGGGGCGACTGGGCAAACCCTTGTAGCATAGAGCTTGCTATGTATGGTTTAGTGCTTGGCGCTGAAAAGTCTTGGTCGGTTTCTACTAAGGTTAATGATGAATTCTACAGCCGTGTAAACAGCATTTTATACGAAAACGAAAACGGTATTAAATATCTTAAAAAATTAAGTGAAATGCACGAATTTGTTAACTGGAACAATATGCTTGCCAACTATTTTGAATATCGTTATAAAGAGGGCAACGAGCACCGTGAAGCTTTAAAATGTGAGCTTTCTAAAATTCAAGAAATGTACACAGAGCTTAAAGATTTGCTTTCGCAAGAAAAATGGATTAATGATGAATACCGCCAAGAAATGTTAATTTGTGCTGAAGGCTTATGCCTTGTAGCAGAATTAGAAGAAAAGATTTCGGGTAATAATCCTAAACGCTTAACCAATGCCGGCGAATGGCTAAGCCGCTACCAAGAAAAATGGTTAGAAAAGAATAAGAAGAGTGAGTTATACAGAATAGCAGAAGCTCTTTCATACTGCGAAGAAAACTAAGTATAATACCTGAACGCATTTCCAAATTCACTTTGGGAATGCGTTTTAAATTTTTAAACATACTTGTAAATCTTATTTTACTGTGATAATATAATTTTATAAGTTTTTAACTGAAACAAAAGGAGCTTTTGTTATGTACCCATATATTGTTTTAAATCCGGGAGAAGAAGTTTTAGAAAAAAATCGTGCGTGGCAGGGTTGCCCCACTATTGCACGCACTAAAGGCGGCAGACTTTTTGCAGGTTGGTACACAGGCGGTTTATTAGAACCGTGTATTCAAAATTTTAATGTATTGGTACAAAGTGATGACGGTGGCGATACTTGGTCTGAACCCATTATGGCAATCTACAGCGATTTTGAAAAAATGCACCGCAATATAGATATTCAGCTTTGGGTAGATGACAAAAACAGACTTTGGGTTATGTGGACACATTCCCCCTACTATAAAGATTCTACCGAAGCTACTATTCGCACAGAATTTAAAGGCAACTACCACGCCGAATTTACAGGCGTTGAAGTGCTTATTTGCAACAACCCCGATGCTGATAAGCTTGTTTGGGAAACGCCACGTGAAATTTGCGGCGGTTTTATACGTAGTCAGCCAATAATTCGCAAAAATGGTGATTATGTTTTCCCCGCTTATGATTGGATAAACAAAGAAAATTATGTTATCCGTGTTTCTAAAGATAACGGTGAAACCTTTACTGATGTTATTGCCGCTAAAAAGCCGCAAAACAATGTATTTGACGAAACCTGCGTTTACGAAGTTGAAAACCGCTTATACATAGTAGCCCGAACAAATCTTGGTTACTATCTTGCTTCTTACACCGATGACGATGGCAAAACCTGGAGTGAGCCGTATGAATTCCAGAAAGCACCTTCTACCCGACTTTATATAGGCAGACTGTCTACAGGGCAACTGGCGTATGTACGTAATGTTTCTGATACCGAGCGTACAGGTATGAAAATATGTATTTCTGAAGATGACGGAAAAACTTGGTGCCATGAGCTGATTTTAGAAACACGTGAAAATGTTTCTTATCCTGATTTGGTTGAGGGCGAAAATGGCACGCTTTACATAGTACACGACTGCGAGCGTGACAACCGCTATCGCCTTAATAAAGAAACCTGGGATTCAAATGCAGCTAAAGAAATTCTGCTTTCTAAAATAAATCTGCAAGACATTTATAACGGTACTTTAAGCGATGGTTCTTATGTTTCCAGAGTTATAAGTAAAGCAGAAATTAATTTTGTTGAGAAATAAATGTATTAAAATATAACAAATTTAAAACTCCCCTTTTTTACCAGGATACCACTTTTTTGTATACAAACCTTGCCGTAGTTTAAAATTCTCGCAAATATGCGCTTTTCTACTACGGCATTTTTCTTTTTTATTACAAACACCATACTCAAACATAATATAAGTAGGATACCTCATTTTATATAAAAAATCAAAAAACTCGCAATAAGAACAATCGACCTTTTTCAATATAACCACCCCCCTTTATAGACTTTTTCATTATATAATGCATTAGTCTATATGTAAAGAGGAAAAATAAGATATTATCTCATTAGAAAATTAGATAATGAGGAGATATCTTATGATTAAGTTAAGAGTACTCGAACTATTAAAGAAAAACAATAAGACAAAGTACTGGTTGTACAAACAACTTGGTATGAGCTATCA
>JAZREW010000177.1:0-22509 GCA_045661005.1 Acutalibacteraceae bacterium
GGCTTAGCCGGTAGTCATGATTAATGTGCTATGCGGACGGTCGAAAATCGCCCGTCCCTACAAAAGGGTTTTAAAATGTTGATTAATTGTAATTTTTGTTTATAGAAATAATGTAGGGGATGGTGTTTACAACATCCCGAAAGCAAAGAATTAGGGCTTGTACGTTTAAAGCAATCCTCCCGTCAGCCTGTGGTGCCACCCTCCTTTACACAAGGAGGGCTTTAGGCGATGATTATAAAAAATATGGTTTGATTATGCGGACAATCCGGAGGCTTTTACCTACAAAAAAGATTTAAAAATGGCGATGTTTTTAATTGATATTTCGTAGGGGCGTATCTACGTGCACTCCAGTAAAATGTTGGCAAGTAAAAATACGTTGGAAAATCAACCATAAAACCCTTATAATTTAATACTTCTTAACGTATAAAATGCATTGGTTGCCAAGGTTCTTTTTCGGGTATACCGTACTTTTCTTTTCCAAGCGCTATACTTTTTATAAGAAAAGACATATTCTCAGCCAAGGTTCGCATTGTTTGCATACCCTCGGTATCCTGATCGGCTTCGCCTACACGTCTGCCATGCACGCTGTTCCAATACTGGCTGGAAGCTACGGGCATACCGCTTATTGTGAAATATTTATTTAATTGGTCAAAGGTAGCAGAACACCCGCCACGGCGAGCAACCGCTATAGCCGCACCTACTTTCATAGTCTTATCAAAGGCAGTGCTATAAAAAAGTCTGTCTAACAAAGAGATTAGCGTACCATTTGCCGAAGCATAAAAAACAGGACTGCCAACCACTAAACCGTCACACTCAGCAAACTTTGGCGCAAGCTCATTATTTACCATATCATCTATAGCGCATTTACCGTTTTTAAAACAGTATCCGCAACCCTTACAACCGCTAATATCCATATTGCCTATTTGAATAATTTCGGTTTCAATACCATTTTTGTGGAAAACCTTTTCCATTTCTGCTAAGGCTATCCCTGTATTGCTGTTCGCTCTGGGACTGCCGTTAATCATTAAAACTTTCATTTTTATATCCCCTGTTTTTAGTTTATTATTTGTTACTGTATTACAACAAATGTGCTTATGCATTATAGCATTATTATTTTAAATTATCAACTTTAAAAATTAACGTCTTACATATTATAAAGATGATTTTTGTTATTTTTTCTGCTTTTTTCTTTGTTTGCTTTAAAATTTATGTGTTGCAACATTAATTAACTTGCTATTTTTATTTAAAACCACGCCATACTTTTTTCAAAAATAAGATTTATAATATTGTTAAAAACCGCTATTTTACTTGGATTTTGCGCTTTATAGCCAATAAAATAAAACAAAAACAAACAAAACACAGAAAAAAACAGAAAAATATGTTGACAATCATAAAAATGTGTGATAGAATAGGTACAAAGATTATTAAAACCAAAATTATCTTTCAAAAAGGAGATTTTAAAATGGCAAACGAGTATGAAATCAAAAAACAGATTTGCGAAATAGGCAAACGCATCTACAACTGGGGAATGGTAGCCGCTAACGACGGTAATATTTCCGTTAAGCTTAACGACAATGAATTCCTCTGCACACCTACAGGCGTAAGTAAGGGCTTTATGACACCTGAATACATCTGTAAGGTTGACCGTAACGGTAACGTTATTCAGGCAAATGCAGGCTTTAAGCCTTCTTCTGAAATCAAAATGCATATGCGTGTTTATAAAGAGCGTCCTGATGTTAACGCAGTTGTACACGCTCACCCTGTATATGCTACAAGCTTTGCAATTGCAGGCATTCCGCTTACACAGCCCATCATGCCTGAGGCAGTAATCACTTTAGGTTGTGTTCCGATTGCTGAATACGGTACACCTTCTACAGAAGAAATTCCTGATGCAATTGCTAAGTACTTACAGTCTTTCGACGCTGTATTGCTTGAGAACCACGGTGCACTTTCTTTCTCTGATAGCCTTCTTAACGCTTATCACAAGATGGAATCACTTGAGTTCTATGCAAAATTACTTTACATATCAAAGCAGCTTGGCGGACCTAAGGAGCTTTCTGATGCTCAGGTTGAGCGCTTATATGAAATTCGCCGTCAGTTCGGTATGAAGGGTAAGCATCCGGCAGACCTTTGCCCAAATGCTAAGGCAGGTAAACCCAGCTGTCACGGTTGTGGTGGCAGTTGCAGCTGCAATCATGATAACTCTGATTTAGTTGCTGATATTACCCGCAAAGTACTTGAACAGCTTGGCAAATAAGTAGGTGACGGCATGGACGAGCATGCTTTACGTTCTATAGTGGATAATATAATGTGCAAAATCGGTGAGGATTCTCAAAACGTTTCACTCAGCAAGGCTAAGCTTTTAAGTGAAAAGATTAGAATTAAAGCCGCCGAGATGGGCGTAAACGCCGTAGTGGCAGTAGCCAACAACGCAGGTAATCCCATTTTGGTTGAATGTATGGACGATTCGTATATTGCAAGCTATGATGTAGCTTTGCAAAAATCGTACACCGTAGTAGCACTTAAAATGTCTACTTCTACCCTTAAGCCTTTGGCGCAACCGGGCGGTTCACTTTACGGAATACAGTTTACCAATAACGGTAAAATTGTAATTTTCGGTGGCGGCGAGCCTTTATGCAATACCGCAGGTAAAATTATAGGCGGTCTTGGTGTAAGTGGTGGCTCAGAAGAGCAGGACACTGCGCTTGCGGCATACGGCAAACAGGTATTTGAAAACGGAATTTTATAATCCTAATTAATTTTCAGGAGGGAAAATAAATGTCTAACGAAGCTCTTGGTATGATAGAAACCCGTGGTCTTGTAGCTGCTATTGAAGCTGCTGATGCTATGGTTAAGGCTGCAGAGGTTGCTTTAATAGGTACCGAAAAAATCGGTTCAGGTTTAGTAAGTGTTATGGTTCGTGGTGACGTTGGCGCTGTTAAAGCTGCTACAGAAGCAGGCGCTGCTACCGCATCTACTCTTGGCGAGTTGGTTGCAGTTCACGTAATTCCACGTCCACATGCAGACGTAGAAAAAATTCTTCCAAAATTTTAGTTTGTAAACAAATTTAAGCTTTTAACAAAGGAAGGTTTTTCTTATGGCAGAAAACAAAAAAACTACAGCAAAAACAGCCGAAAAGGCTGAAACTGCTGTCGCTAAAACACCTAAAAAGGAGGTTAGGAAAATGGCACTTGAAGCATTAGGTATGATTGAAACCAGAGGTTTGGTAGCTGCTGTTGAAGCCGCTGATGCTATGGTTAAAGCTGCAAACGTACAGCTTATCGGTACTGAGAAAATCGGTTCCGGCTTAGTAAGCGTTATGGTTCGTGGCGACGTTGGCGCTGTAAAGTCTGCCGTTGAAGGAGGCGCTAATTCAGCTTCCCGTTTAGGTGAGATAATTGCAACACATGTAATTCCTCGTCCTCATGACGATGTGGAGAAGATTCTTCCCACACTTAAATAATTTAGTTAATATTTAATTCCATTAAGGAGGATATAAAAATGGCACTTGAAGCATTAGGTATGGTAGAAACCAGAGGTTTAGTAGCTGCTATTGAGGCTGCTGATGCTATGGTTAAAGCTGCAAACGTACAGCTTATCGGTACTGAGAAAATCGGTTCCGGCTTAGTAAGCGTTATGGTTCGTGGTGACGTTGGCGCTGTTAAATCTGCTGTTGAGGCAGGCGCTAATTCAGCTTCTCGTTTGGGTGAGTTAATTGCAACACATGTAATTCCTCGTCCTCATGACGATGTGGAGAAAATTTTACCCACACTTAAATAATTTTTATAATTACACCGTCAACTAAGGGGGAATCCCCTTAGTTGACCAATTTCACGAAAGCACAGGTGAATGTAATGATCGTTGGTAAAGTAGTAGGAAGTGTTGTTTCTACACGCAAAAACGAAAAACTTGTAGGTAGTAAGTTTATGGTGGTAGAGCCTATTGCAGAATTAGGCAACCCCAACGAAAAAATAGTTGCTATTGATAATGTAGGCGCCGGTATTGGCGAAACAGTTTTAGTAGCTATAGGTAGTGCCGCACGTATAGGCTGCGGTATGTCAGAGTCTCCCGTAGATGCCGCTATAGTTGGTATTGTAGACAGCGGTACAGGTCTTACAGGCATTTAGTATTAAGTTTGAAATTTCTGAAAACTCACTTAGTTTTCTTTAAAATACAATACATCTAATAAAACCGATCTTTTTATCGGTTTGTTTAGTTTATTAAAAACCTTTTTAAAGGAGAAATATAGTATGAAAATCCTTGTTATTAACGCAGGTAGTTCATCATTAAAATATCAGCTTTTTGATATGGAAAACGGCGATGTTCTTGCAAAAGGTCTTTGCGAAAGAATAGGCACCGGCGGTGAAATCACACACAAACGCCCCGGTAAAGATACCTATTCTGCCGAAGCTGATTTCCCCACACATGATGAAGCTCTTTCATTATTGCTTGAACTTTTAGTAAGTGAAGAATACGGCGTAGTATCATCAATAGACGAAATAGGCGCTGTAGGTCATCGTATTGCTCACGGTGGCGAAAAATACAAAGCTTCAACCCTTATTGATGAAGAAACTATAAATTACCTTGAAACAATAGTTCCTATTAATCCCTTACACGGACCACCAGCAATCAAAGGTATCCGTGCTTGTAAGCGTTTAATGGCAAATACCCCTCAGGTAGGCGTATTTGATACTTCTTTCTATTCACAAATCGAAGATTTCCGCACAATTTATGCTCTACCCTATGAGCTATATACCGAAAACAAAATCCGCCGTTATGGATTCCATGGTACATCACACCGTTATGTAGCTGCTAAAGCCGCTGAAATGCTTGGCAAACCTATTGAAGAATTAAAGATAGTTACCTGCCACTTAGGCAACGGTTCTTCAATAACTGCGGTAGATAAAGGCATAGCTATTGATACCTCAATGGGCTTCACCCCACAAGAAGGTATCCCTATGGGTACAAGAAGCGGTACTATCGACCCAACCGTTATACCCTACATTATGAAAACCCGTGGTTTAAATGTTGACGAGGTTGAAGATTTACTCAACCGCAAATCAGGCTTACTTGGTGTAAGCGGAATTTCTAACGATTCACGTAATGTTGAAGAAGCCGCAAAGGAAGGCAACTACCGTGCACAGCTTGCTGTAAATATTTTAACAAACAGCATAAAGAAATACATTGGTAGCTACATTGCCGAAATGAACGGTATTGACGCACTTGTATTCACAGCAGGTATAGGCGAAAATTCTGATTACATACGCAGTTTAGTTTGCAAAAATCTACAGTTCTTTGGTATTGAAATTGATGAGGACAAGAACGCTACTATGCAACGTGGCAGTGAAACAGATATATCCTCTGAAAATGCTAAGGTACGCACTCTTGTTATTCCTACTAACGAGGAATATATGATTGCTTTAGATACTGCAAAATTTTGTTAAGGAGTAACTAAAATGGCTAATTTTTCCGAAGCCGAAATTCGTGAGGTTGTAAGCCGTGTAATTAATAATATGCAGGCTGACAATACTACCGATTGGGATAGTACCCATTACGGTGCTCGCAAATTTTCAGGCATTTATGAAGATATGAACGACGCTATAAAGGCTGCCGATAACGGTTATCGTGCAGTTAGAGCAATGTCGGTTGAGCAACGTGAGAAAATAATAACCGAAATTCGTCGCCTCACCCGTGAAGAAGCTCCAATTATGGCAAAGCTCGGTGTGGCAGAAACAGGCATGGGCAGAGTTGACCACAAACAAGCAAAGCATCTTCTTGTGGCTGACAAGACACCCGGTACTGAGGATATTGTATCTAACGCACACACAGGCGATAGCGGTCTTACATTAATAGAAATGGCACCTTTTGGTGTTGTTGGTGCTATTACACCAAGTACAAATCCAAGTGAAACAGTTATTTGTAACAGTATTGGTATGATAGCTGCGGGTAACGGTGTTGTATTCAATCCACACCCCAATGCAATTGCTGTTTCTAACTATGCGGTTGACCTTGTAAACCGTGCTTGTAAAACCTGTGGCGGACCTGATGTTTTGGTTTGCTCTATGGTTAAACCAACTTTAGATTCTGCTAAAATAATGCAAAGCCATCCATTAGTAAGATTGCTTGTTTGCACAGGTGGCCCTGGTGTTGTAAAGGCTGTTCTTTCATCCGGCAAGAAGGCTATTGGTGCGGGTGCTGGTAACCCACCTGTTATTGTTGATGATACCGCAGATATAGCAAAAGCCGGTAAGGATATTATTGACGGTTGTACTTTTGATAATAATCTTCCTTGCATTGCTGAAAAGGAAGTTTTTGCATTCAACAATATTGCTGATGATTTAATTGCCGCTATGATTAAAAACGGTGCTTATAAGATTACAGCCGCTCAGGCAGACCAATTGGCTGAAGTTGTTCTTGATAAGAAAACCGATAAAAACGGTAATGTAAAAAGAGTTGTAAACCGTGATTGCGTTGGTAGAGACGCATATAAGTTACTTGCTAAAATTGGCATTAACGTTGGTAAAGAGGTTCGTTGCATAATTTGCGAAACAGGCTTTGACCATCTTTTTGTTCAAGAAGAGCTTATGATGCCTATTTTACCTATAGTTCGTGTAAGCAATATTGACGAAGCTATTGAGCTTGCTGTAAAGGCTGAACACGGCAACCGCCATACCGCTCATATGCATTCTAAAAACATAGATAACCTTTCACGTTTTGCACGTGCAGTTGAAACCACAATATTCGTAAAGAATGCGCCTTCTTACGCAGGTATAGGCTTTGGCGGCGAAGGCCACGCAACCTTTACAATTGCCGGTCCTACAGGCGAAGGCATAACATCTGCCCGTAGCTTTACCCGTCAACGCAGATGTGTAATGGCTGATAGTTTTAGAATTATATAAGCTTAAAGGAGATTTACTATGTCTTATAATAATGCTGATTTAGTTTCAGAAATTGTAAAACGTGTAATGACTCAATACGGTGGCATTTCTGCCGAAGCAGAAAATACTGTACCTGTTGGAGTTTCTAATAGACATATTCATCTTTCTGCTGAGCATGTTGAAGTTTTATTTGGCAAGGGTTACGAGCTTACCCCTATAAAAGATCTTTCTCAACCGGGTCAGTTTGCTTGTAAAGAAACCCTTACAATTGTAGGTCCTTCATTAAGACCTATTGAAAACGTACGAGTTTTAGGTCCCGTACGTTCAGCTTCTCAGGTAGAAATTTCCCGTACCGATTCTTTTACACTTAAAGTAAAACCACCTGTACGTGAATCAGGTGACATTGCAGGTAGTGCGCCTGTTACAATTATAGGTCCAAAAGGTGTAGTAACCTTGAAAGAGGGTTGCATTATTGCTAACCGCCATATACATATGAGCGAGCAAGAAGGTGCCGCTTTTGGTCTTAAAGACGGCGACTATGTTAATGTAGAGGCAAACGGTGAACGTCGCACAATGTTCTATGATGTTCAGGTGCGTGTAAACAAAGCCTTTAGCCTTGAAATGCATATCGATACTGATGATGCCAATGCCGCAGGAATCGGCAACGGCGCAAAGGTAAAAATTGTAAAATAATACATAAAAATATCACAAACCCTGTTGATTTAATCCAAGGTTTGTGATATTCTTTTTTTAGTTAAATTTCTTAAAGAAAAGAAGTGTTTTTGTGTTAGCTTATAACGAAGATTGGATGCATTTTCTATGGACAAGATATAATGCAGGTATAGAGGTAACCGAAGAAGTTCTTAAAGACTACATTTATTCTTTTAAAGGTACACAGGTTACCGATTTTATGATGAATCTAAACAACACCATTTCAACCGCAGATTCGACGGTGCTTGAAACCTTTGCCGATAAATATTTGGCAACACAAGAAAACGGCATTCCCGTAAACTATAAAGACACCTTTGCCGCAACTGCATATAACCTTATCAAAGAAAAAAAGATAGATATGTATAAGGTTTGGATAGATACTTTGAACGAAATAGGTATTAACCCGTGGATTTCTATAAGAATGAATGATTGCCACGGCAATATGTTTGAAACTGAAATCAGAAAAAGCTCTTATGTAGACGCTCACCCCGAATATCATATTGCGTCTCATCGAGAAAGAACGGGTTATTTCGATAAATGCCTTGATTTTAACAGAGAAGAAGTTCGCAAACAAAAGCTTGACTATATTGATGAAATGCTTGATCGTTATGACGTATTCGGTATTGAATTTGACTGGATGCGTGACACCTATTTTGTACAGTTTGGTTTAGAAGCAGGCGCTTTTTCTGTTATGAAAAAATTCATGAACGATATATTTACCATTGTTCATAAATATGAGAAAAAATATAATCATGAAATTAAAACCCTGCTAATTTCCCCCTCTGAGCCAAATTTGCTAATTGAAAGAGGTATGGATATATTTGATTTTATTGATGAAATTGATTATATAACCATCATTTCACGTTGGGAAACTACCGACACAAATATGCCAATTGAGCTTTGGAAACAACTACTTAGAAATACTAATACTAAGCTTGGTGGCGGTCAACAGTTGATATACAGGTCCTTTTTTGAAAAAGATATAGCCACCGTTTCTATACCAATGGCATTTGGTGAGGCTACGGCAAACCTTAGCCGAGGATGTGATTTTGTATACCTATACAACTACATGGATATGGCTACTGCCGAGGGCGAAATTGCAAACTGGGTATACGAAACAAGCATTCGCAACGATAAAAACCGACCATTATTGTTTAGTAACATTGGCAAACTTGAAACTTTGATAAAACAGGAACGTAGCCACGTTGTAACCTATAGCGATTTTTGCACCTACGATTTCAGAAGAAATCCCAAACTCCCCATAAACTTTACAGGCAACGGTAAATTTGAAACAATTAAAATACCCGTAGGCGAATTACCCCAAAACGCACAATTAAAACTTGTTTTAGGGTTTAAAGAACCCACCGCCTTGACTTCGGAAGATATAACAGTATACGTGAATGCTCAAAAATGCGAGTTTTCAGGTAAAATGAAATTAGAACCAAAAATTTATAATTTTGAATGTTTTGTTTTTGATATAAAACCTGCCGATTTAATAATTATGTATGCTGAAATAAAAACAACTAAAAAAGCCTTGCTCGAACATGTAGAAATAAAAGTTATTCCACAATAAAAGCTTAACCCTTAATAGAAAATCTATTAAGGGTTAAATTAATGCTTTACAAAATACAGTTAATCTGTTAAAATGTAAATGAGCTAAATTTATATTTATTTCTAGTTTAAAAACAATTATATTATATTTTGTTTCAAAGGCGGTTGTTATGAGTAATTTGATTTCAAGACTTAACATAAACGAAATTTTGCCTAACAGCACTACACCTCACGCTGATTGTTGGCAAATAATCTGCGTTTCAGAAGGGAATATTTGCATAACATTAGGTAATAACGTATATACGCTTAATTCAAATAGCGTTGCAGTTTGTACACCGAAAGACTATTGTAGTATAAGCAAAACTGAAAACAGCAATTATATTATATTTAGCTTTTTAGCCAATGATGGTATATTAGAAGAATATGAAAGCAAAGCCGTTAATATTAGTGATAGTGAAGCTTCTATTCTGCAACAATTAAGTATTTTAAGTGAAGACCTTTCAAATGCGCTAAAATATCAGGAATTTTGTGTTTTGTTAGAATTGCTCTTACTGCGTTGCTACGCAAAACAACCTTTACCTGCAGAAAATAACGATAAGGATGCTATTATATTCAATACTGCTACTGATATTTTAATGCAAAATATTCAAAATCAAATCTCTGTTTCAGAATTATCTGAAAAGCTTGGTGTCAGCCTTTCGCATTTAAAGCGTATATTTGCAAAATTTGCTAAAATTGGCGTGCATGAATATTTTACATATCTTAAAATTACTGAGGCTAAGCGCTTACTTAAAGATGGTGAAACGGTAACCGATACCGCTAAAATAACAGGTTTTGCAAATCAGGCTTATTTTTCTGCCGCTTTTAAACGTATTACCGGTATTTCGCCTAAAGAATTTTCTGTAACTAAGAAAAAACCAATCTCTAATCCTAAAAAGTCAAAAGTTAACAATGCTAAAGCCGCTAACCTACCAGATTACTTATTATGAACTAAAAACACATTTTATTTCATAATTATACATTATACATATAATTATAGTTTAAATTCTAAAAGCCAAAGATTATTTCTTTGGCTTTTTTCTTTTTTAACTTAAAAAGAATACTCGTCTAAAGTTTTGAAAGTGTAGCCTTGGTTAAGTGCTTCGTCTATAATTCTGCCAAGGGCGTTAGCATTGTCTTGCGACACGGCATGCAGTAAAATTACAGCGCCCGGGTGAAAACGGGATGTAACGGTTGAAAAAGCGTAATTAGTACCCTTTTGTGATGATGTGTTCCAATCATCATAGGCTATAGACCAGAAAACAGACCTGAAACCTAAAGATGTTACAAGCTCTAGCGAGCATTCGGAATATGCGCCTGTTGGGAAACGGAAATACGGGCTGGTATATGAAAATTGTTCTCTTAAATAATTATCCAGCGTGGCAATTTCTTGTGCCATTTCGGTGCGTGTAAGCCCGGGGAAAACCGGGTGGTTGGTACTGTGATTTCCCACAATATGTCCCTCGTTTATCATTCTGTTAACAAGCTGGGGATTTTCCTCTGCATAGCTTAATGTTACAAAGAAAGCCGCTTTTACATTTTTTAGCTTGAGTGTATCTAAAATGCTTGCGGTTAAATTATTGTACTCGTACCCATTATCAAAGGTAAGGTACATAATTTTTTCTTGGGTTTTAGTGTCTAGCGCCAAGGCGTCAACATTTGCAAAAGAATCAAATGTTTGTTGATTTATAAAAGATTGGCTATGTGCAACACCGCCTTTAGCAACACCAAATGAAAAACCGTGTTTTACAGTAGATAAGCCACGTGAATTTTCGGCATCTTCAACTGTATACGTAAACTGCGAAAGAGCTTGTCTTACAGTTACAGGCTCGGTGATGATTTCTTGAGTTGAAGATGTATACTCGGGTTTAGGGGGTGCTTCTTGCGGTTGAGATTCTATTGGTGCTTCAACACTTTCTACCGGTTCTGAGCTTACTATTACGCTTTCTTGCGAGGAAGTTTCGATTTGCGAACTTACAGTAGGAGTGCTTGTAATATCATTTTCGCTTGATACCGTACTTGCATCCTTACAAGAACACAGTAAAAGAATAACAGAAATACACATAAATATGCAAATAAGCTTTTTCATAAAATATCCCCTTAAAATAAGCTTTACTATAATTTAGCTTAACATATATCGACATATTTTTCAACAAAAACCGCCCCAGTTTTGTAACAAGGGCGGTAAAATTTTAAATTAATTTTGAATTCAGCTTTTTGCTTGTAAGCTTTACGCAAATAAAAACGATTAGCCATATTATAAGGTACACAAATATAAACACAGCGGTAAACGTTAATAATATGTTTAGGTTAAACGGTATCCATTTATTAACAAGATAACAGATAACATATGCAAAATAAAGTGTAGAAAAATGGCAAAGTAAAGATTTCGGCAGGCTCCATTCTTCTATCTGGTTAAACACCGAAGCACCTGCTTGTAAGAAGGCAAGTAAATATACAGAAATTATTGAAACTAATAATTGAGTACTGTTCAGCGAAAAATCTTCAATGTTTTTTTCGATAATAGTATACACAATAGCTAATATTACAGGACCGAAACCGCCGAATATAAGACCTCGGTGTAAAAAGCTTTTTAAATATTTATTCATTACTTAACACCAAGCCTTTCTTTAATATTCTTTAGTTGTCTGCGGGATACATAATCTATATATCCGTTTTTAAAACGAAGCTTAAGTGTGCCTGAAATTGAAGCGTCAAATCGCTCAATCTTATTAATATTTGCAATGCACGATTGATTTATTTTTATAAAAAAATCGGGCAATTTTTCTTCAATGGTGTATAACCGTTCTTTAAGAAGAAAGTTTTCACTCTCACAAACGGCATATATCTTATTATCGATAATGGTAATACAAAAAATATCCAACGGGTTAAGCGGAACCAGCTCTTTATTTTTATAGCCTAATATTTCAATATGACGGTTTTCTATAAACTGTTTTATTTCGTCTATAAGTCTATTATTTTCTTTTGCGTAAATTACCACTTTTTCTTCATTGCTATTATCAATAATAACTTCACACTTCATAAGTAGCCACCTTTCAATAGCAATAGTACGGTTATTATATGTATTATTCAATAAATTTAAAGTAATCGGTTTAAAAATGGCGGTAAACGGCAAATTTAAGGTTTACCAGATAAATGGTATTAAGCGGTATTTAACCTTTTGCGTGTATTCGGTGTAGCCGTTTAATTCTTTTTCAAGAAAAGCTTCTTCGCTTTTTATTCTTTTTGCTATTATAAACGGATATGCCAAAAAAACTATGAACGAATATAAAGAACCTAATATAACAGGAATTGTTAAAAACAATGGTATGGTTACAGCATACATAGGATGCCTTATAATACCATACAATCCTGTATCTATAACCTTTTGGTTTTCTTGTACTTCTATTGTTCGGCTAAGATATGCGTTTTCCCTTAACACTTCAGCATAAAGAACATACGATATAAGAAATATAACCGAGGCAAAAATTACGGCAAAGTGGGGAAGTGAAGACCAGCTAAAACGAAAATCGAGCCCTGCAATTATAAACCCTGCCAAGAACATAATACCGCTTAATTTTACTACTATATTTTGTTCTTGCTGTTTTTCTTTAGCGTTGAGCCTGCTTTTTAACAGGTTGGGATTTATAAGCATTAATAAAAATCCTACACTAAACATAGGTGCAAACAATAATCCCATTAATAACCAACCGTTTGCAAAGGAAAAAGTGCCTGCGGGTATAAATATTAAAATACCTACTAAAATTACACCTAATAAAAATTTTGTTACAGCTTGAAAGAAAAGTTTAATATTCATAGTATCCTACCATAATATCCGATTTTACAGCACCATTAACAGAGTGCCTGCTCCAATTAAAGCGCAGCCTATAAGAGATTTTGCAGTAAACTGCTCGTGCAAGAAAACAAAGGCCAAAACAAGAGTAATTACAACACTTAATTTATCAATTGGCACCACTTTAGAGGCAGAACCAATTTGCAAAGCTTTATAATAGCATAACCAAGAAGCTCCTGTAGCCAGACCCGATAAAATTAAAAACACCCAGCTTTTTTTGCTGATTTCCAAAATTCCGCTTTGTGTGTTGGTTAAGAAAACCATTCCCCATGCCATAATTACTACAACAAGGGTACGAATTGCGGTAGCAAGGTTTGAATTAACGCCATCTATACCTATTTTTGCTAAAATGGAAGTAAGAGCTGCAAATATTGCAGAAAGCAACGCTAAAATAAACCACATTAATATATCCTCCAATTTGGATTTTGATATAGTGTAATTATTATATCACAAAATAGCAAAAAAAGGAAGAATTTCAATAAATATGGCAGTAGAAATTATCTGTATAGATTTTGCAAACTATATTTATGCAATAACAATGATTTTGATTATTTTTGCAAAGGTATAGTTTGTTTTATTTTGTTGTATTTGATGATACACTAACAAATGGAGATGATTGATAAATATGTTTTTAAAGATTACAAACGAAGAAAAATTTAGACGTATAGGTTTAAATATTGCCTATCAGCGCAAATTGAAAAATTCAACTCAAATACAACTTGCGGAAAAGGTGGAAATAAGCAGAACTCACATGAGCAATATTGAAGCGCCAAATATGATTACACCAATATCCTTGGAAGTGATTTTTAATATTGCCGACGCTTTGGAAATTCCGGTTGAAACTTTTTTTAAATTTGAATAGCAAGGAAGGTTATATTATTATGAAAATGGCTGAAAACAATATAAAAAAAGAAGTGTTTATGGTTGTATTTATGTGTGAATTAGAGCTATATCTACAATCACATATTGATGATTTTGAGGAGATTTCTTTTCAATCGGACGAGGCAAATACGGATAGGCCTTTAAAGGAATATCTTAAAAATGTTATAGAGAACAAGTGCAAAAGAATTGAAGAATTTTCGAGAATTAAAACGGTTCAATTATTACAAAATATTAAAAGGCAGTACGAAATAACTGATGACATTAAAAATATTTTTGTGAATCGAGTATTGCTACCGGATGAAATAACCGAGGAAATTAAAGCGATACTTAAACGTAAAAAGGTAGCTAATTTTACCAATCCTGATTTATGTCTTGAGCTTAATATTAATGGAGAACTCGTATATGAAACTATTGAACTTAAATCCACTAAAGATGATTCTATTCCGGGTTCGAGTGTTCAACAAATTTCTCCTTATGAATGGGTTATTTTTATAAAACATAACAAAAGTGGCTTAGATATTACTACCGGTAGGTATATCTATGCGGTAAACTCTCGTCTGCAATTTCCTGATAGAAGTCCACGTCCACAAGTTTCTTTTAAGGAATTAAAAAATTGGAATACTAAGAACAGAGAAATTGGTGATGATAGTATTCAATATAAAGCAACGAAAGATAAGGAAATAAATAAAAAATTGCTAACAGATTGGCAAGCTGTTCTTGCGGAGCGTTGGGTAGAAGTAGTATTCAGCAAAGACAAAGTAAAAAAAGAACCGTGGTTTAATAATAATTTGAGAAAATTTGTGTTGTTGTTTATAGACAAATATGAAAAGATGGACGAGGCTGAGAAGGAAAGTTATATAGAAACATTAAAGAACTTAATAGAATAGTAAAACCGAGCTGATAACTCAGCTCGGTTTTACTATTTAACTATTTAAAGTTATATACAATGCTCTAGCGATATGCCAAGCTAAAATCGGCGGAACAGCATTTCCTATTTGCTTATATGCATCCGAGGAAGCTACAGGGAAAACGAATTCATCGGGAAATGATTGCAATCGAGCGCACTCTCGAACACTTAACCTACGCCATCCTGTAACATCTGTAGGGTCATTAGGTTTGTTTGTTCGATAGTGCCCTTCAATATTTCCGTGATGTTCAGAACGTATTGTGGGTGATGGCTTATCGGCTTTTATTTGACAATTGCCTTGCATTTTTTTCCCTGGATAAAATTTTGCTTTTGAATAATCCCTTGAAGTATGATTTTTAATATCTGTTTTATCCACTAAATTCCATAAATCATCAATAGCGTCTTTTGATGTCATCCAAGGATTTGCTTTATTTTCGCCATAGTTGGATTTTGGATATTTAATTTCTTTATTTAAATCATTTCTAATGCCAACAATAATAACACGAATTCTATTTTGTGGCACTCCGTAATCGGCGGCATTTAACACCTTGTAAGCGACTGTATATCCAATATTTCTAAAGTCATCAAGAATTATATCTAAAGCAGATGTGTCTGTACCTTTAGTGCCTTTTCTTATGCCATCCACATTTTCGGCAACAAATGCAATAGGGTTACAATGTTTTATTACTTTTTTCATTTCTAAATATAAACGACCCCTATCAGCAGATAATCCTTTTCTTTTTCCTGCTAAACTAAAATCTTGGCAGGGGAAACCTCCAATTACTATATCTGCAGTTGGTAAGATAGAATAATCCAAATCTTTAATATCACCACAGTGTGGAATGTGGTGGAAATTATGATTATACGTTTGACAAGCTCGTTCTATTATGTCATTTGAGAATACTATTTCATAAGGATTTTTTTCGTATTTTTTTCCGTAAACCGAGAAATCACCACAAAATCCTAAATCCATACCCCCACAACCGCTGAACAAAGAAACAACCTTTAATATTCTATTTTTAGGCAGAAAATCAACGCATACATCATCTGTATGGATGTTTTTTTTATCAAAAAAAGATAATTGTTCACACATAAAAAAACCCCGATGAATTTTTCAAAAACTTAAATATGTATATAATTGTAACACAAATATAAATACAATACAATCAAAAAGTTAAATCTTATTGCTGATATATTAAATGTAAGGTTTTAAATAATAAAATATTTATTCACTAATATGCCCCAAATAAAAAAGACCTAAAAGAATTTTTCTTTCAGGTCTTTGTTGTAGTGATTTATTGTAATTCTATAAAACGCACTTATAGTTTGTGGAATACAGGTTTTCTGTTTTCAAATGTGCAAACATAACCAAAAATATCTTTACAAATTTCCAAAGCTTCAGGAATATACTGCCCAACTCTTAAATTGTCATGAGAATCAGAGCCTACTGTAATTATTTCGCCGCCAAGCTCTTTAAATCTCTTAATAAAGGTGTAAGAGGGTAGAAATTCGCCTACTCTGTCCTTACCGCTTGTGTTAATTTCCATTCCTTTTCCGTTTTGAACTAAAACCTTCATTATTTCGTCACATATATCTGCATAATCGTTGTAATGTAGCGGTTGTTTTGTGGGATTATGTTCTGATTTACACACATAGTTTATATGTCCCAAAACATCAAAGTTATTTTGCACCTTTACGCATTTAAGGGTTTGAAGCAGGTATTTTTCAAACCCTTCAGTTATGCCATTATGGATCCAAAATTCTTTTAAATATGGATCATAACCGCCTGCGTAATGGATCGAACCGATAACAAAATCAAAATTGTATGATGCAAGTAAATCTTCAAGCTCTTTTTGATTCCAATGTGTAAGCCCAAATTCAACCCCCTTGCGAACAACTATGTCTTCAGGCTTAATGTTGTCATAAACCGAACGATATTGCTCCATTGTGAAAAAATCGTGTTGCTTATCGGGATCATCATTAAAATCATAATGGTCTGTAAAACAAATTTCTTCGAGCCCTGCCTTTTTAGCGGCGGTAATTATATTTTCGGCTTCGCAGGTTGAATCAAAAGAAACTGAACTGTGCAAATGAAAATCAAACATTTGTATTCTCCTTTTTGGTTTCACGATATTTTATCATTGCGGTAATTATAGAAACCATAGATAATATATCGCCAATTGATGAACCGTAGGCTTTGCTTAGGAAGTTATAAATAAACCAAAACGGTGAACCAAGCAAAGAAACACGGCGAATTATCTTTTCATTACTAATCCAAAAAGCGCTGGTATGAAACAAAACACCGATGATAGGCAGAATGTCCAAAAAGCTTTTGTTTATAATTGCAATTATTGTTCCGGATAAAATTATACCGAAATTTACCGATAAAAATATCAGTTTTAGATGGCGTTTAACAAATGAAGTGTGTTTTCTTTCGGCTACAACGGAAGAAACTATACCTAGAATATCTAAAACAGCGCCTGAAAATGCTCCTAACAAAAGGTACTGCAAAATATACAAAGCACGAGAAGCTGCATTTACCAATATGATATTTTTTCTTTTCTTCATCTGATAGCTCAATAAAAACAGGGCTACTGCTACCAAACCAATTATTTGCGGAATTAAAGGATGCATAGGTTACCTCATTTTAAGAGTTTGACCGGGTTTTATGGAATATGGAACACCATCAACCTCAAACCATATTTCTTTAAGTGTGGGATTATAAATAATGCTGTTATCTGCGCTGTAAACAAGGGAATGATAAGCTTCTATATATTCATAAATTTCTATATTCGTAGCGTACCAGCAATCGTCTCTATTGCTTAATTTTTCACATATTTTTTCCATTCTGTCCCAGTTGTTGTTATTGTCAAACTCGTAAGCGTGACCCCATAAATAAAACAATTTGGGAATTCTTATCGCTAAGTAAATATCTTTTATGCTAAGGCTTGTGAATTTTTCAATCAGTTCAAAAACTTCCGGTGAATTGTGGTGAGCAGTAGGCATCCATTGATACCAATCTTCAGGTAAATCAAAGGTATCGTTCAGTTCGCCTAAAGTACGGGCATAAACTATGTCTAACGATTTAAGATATGTAGAAATATCGTTCATGGTAACACCGTTATGGAAGTGTCTTATACCCGAATCGGGATATGCCATTCCACGAACTATTGTATCAAAATCCTTTTCAAGACCTAAACGACAGGTGAGTACATCCTGTATACCGTCTACAGGTCTTAAATTTCCGTTGGCTCTGTGATATGCACCGTGAACGGCTATTTCGTGACCTTTATCAAGCAGATGCTCTTTTATTTCTTCACGTGTTAAATGGTGGTCGGTATTTGATTCTCCGAGCCATGCGCTGTTAAGATTAAACGTACCTTTTAAACCGTATTTATTTAAAATTTGTGATAATCTTATATCGGCTCTGCAACCGTCATCATAACTAAAAGTAACTGCTTTGGGTTTGCCGTTTGGAAAACGTAGAAAAATGTATCTCATAATATTAATCTCCTATAATTTCGTAAGTTTGTGTAGCAAAGTCAGTCAAATTTTTCATGGGAATGCCAAGATTCATAAGAGTTTTACCGTGAAGCTTTATGCCTAAAGGATTTACGGTATATTCTTTTTCAGGGTCTAGTCCGCATAGCTTGACAAACACACTGCCTCTGTTAGCGGTCACCTTTTGGGTGGCAAACATTAAAAACGCATGTGATTTATCAGCCGAAACGGTTTGCCAGCAACAGTATTCATGTTCAAACGGGCTATAAATTCTGAAAAATTCGCCGTTATAAATCATATCTTCAATCTGCTTGTGCTGAATAATTTGTGCTTTTATAAGCTCTTTTTCGTTATCGCTAAGCTTAGCAATGTCAAGCTCGTAGCCGAAATTGCAAACCTGTGCAACATCGCCACGGGTTTTAAATGGTGTGGTTCTGTTTGTTTGATGGTTAGGACATGCAGAAACATGAGCGGTTATAGCCGATAACGGATAAACTAAACTGGTACCATATTGAATTTTTAGTCTTTCTATAGCATCGGTATCATCGCTGGTCCATATCTGCGGCATGTAATAAAGTATGCCAAAGTCAAATCTTCCGCCACCGCCTGCACAACCTTCAAATAAAACATTAGAAAATTCAGAGGTTAGGCGGTGCATAAGCTCGTATACGCCAAGTATGTAACGGTGTGAAAGCTCGCACGAGCCAACATCGGTTATGTTACGGTTCATATCCCATTTTACATATGAAATATCGTAGGTGGCGAGTATTTCGGCAATTTGATTATATGTATAGTCTACAACCTCTTTGCGAGACATATCAAGCACCAGTTGGTTACGGCTTTCGGTAGGTTCTTTGTTTTCTACGTGTATACACCAGTCAGGATGCTTTTTGAAAAGCTCGCTATTGCGGGAAATCATTTCGGGTTCAAACCAAAGACCAAAATTCATGCCGTTTTCTTTGCAAGCCTTTATAATTCTGTCAAATCCGTTCGGGAATTTGGTTTTATTGATAAACCAATCGCCCAAGGATGAATCGTCGGTATTTCTGTTGCCAAACCAACCGTCATCAAGAACAAAGGTATCTATGCCCAGACCCTTACAGTTTGCAACAAAGTTTTCTATAACCTCTTCAGACATATCAAAGTACATAGCTTCCCAGCTATTGATAAGCAGAGGACGTTTTATGTTTTTATCCGTGCATTTTCCAAGATGATTACGGCACATACCGTGAAAACCTTGCGACATTCCATTAAGACCTTTATTACTGTAAACGCAGATAGCCTCAGGTGTTGTAAAGGCTTCGCCTGAGCTAAGTGTGTAGGTGAAATTAAAAGGATTTATTCCTATTTGAAAACGTGTGGAACCGAATTGGTCGACATCGGCAACGGCTTTGAAGTTTCCGCTGTAAACCAAAGCAAAACCGTAAGCCTCGCCTGAATTTTCTGTGGTTTCGGGAGCAACAAGGGCGGCAAATGGGTTGTGCTGATGGCCCGAGGCACCTCTGCGGCTTTCTATTGATGCAGTTCCTGAGCTTAAAGGCTTGCGCTTTATATGGCGTTCTCTTGCCCATGCACCGTCAAGCGTTATAAGCTCAAAATCCTTTGCTTGAAAATCTACAGAAAGGCTTTGTGCTGATTTAATTTTTAACTCGTCATTGGTTGTGTTTCTAATTTCGGCGTGGCGGACTATTGCATTAAAGCTTTCAAATACTGAATAGAAAAGCGAAACCTCAAAACCTGATACGGTATCCTTTAAAATTAGTTCAAGTGTGTCTATATTCTCAGCATTACTGTCGAAAGAGGGGAGGTCTGCGAGCGGTTTTTTGCCCTTTGTTATGCTGTGACTTTTATATATAAGGTTGCAGGTGCTTTGACCTAAGCTATTTTCGGTTAACAGAGCAGGTGTTCTGAAATCGCCGCTGCCAAAGTCTGAATATTCTGTAGAAACGGTGTCCTTCGAAATTATAAAATCGCCGATTTTTTCAGATGGCATATATTCTTTTTTGCAAAAAAGATTAAGCACGTCAAGGTTTTCTGTTGCAACTGGTGCACCGTAGTGCCAATGACAAGGTATACCATTATTAAGAATTTTAATTACATAGCTTGAATTAGCTGTGTTAAGAAAAAAAGTTTTTGTGTCTTCTTTAAAAAATATCATTGAATTTATCCTCTCTATTATTTTATTAGCGTCTGTCAACCGGAATATTAACTGCATCAATAATTCTTTTTGCTTCTTCTATGTTTCCATCCCAAAATATGCGTGGCTCACTGGCTACCGCCAATGCTTGACAGATGACTTTCCCGCTTTTTTTACATCGTGCGTGCCCTGCACTTGCATATACTCCTAAGACAAAAACTTTTTTCGGTGATTTACCTTCTTGTCTCAATGGCACTAATTTTTGTCCAAATGGAAAATGAAAAGGCATAAACATTCTCCTATACTTGTATAAATATCCCAATCTATTTTAATTATAGCATACAGATTCTTCTGTATCAATAGAAAAATCCGTCCGATTTCTCGGTGGGGATTCGTTTAGTTTTATAAAGTCAGCAATTACTTGCTTTCTTTAATTGCAGCCTGAGTCGCCAAAGTTTGCAGGGGGAATTATGTACCGGGGCGAGATTGTCGCCCCTTTTTTGCGGTTACCCTCCACATTCATCGGAATGGGAGAGTCGCCGCCGAAGTCACCACGAAGATGCCACCTGAAGCAGTCCTTTGAAACCTCTATTTTCTCTACAAAGGCTTCAATGACACTTTCGGGAATATCGCCGTCGTTATCGAAATTGGTGTATTGCTCCAAGGCATATCGGAGAACGGTAATCTTGCTTTCGTAGTCGATTTTTTCCTCCTCGGTTTCCTCGACTACGGGCGTCAGCTCCTCGATTTCCGCCTTGAGCTTATCTATCTGCCTATCCACCTCGGCACGTGCTTCTTGATAGTCCTCACGGGTAATATCACAATTGCTGAGTAAATCCACAAGATTTCTTCGCTTGGTATTGGCTCTGTCAAGCTCTCGTTGCTTTTGTTCAATAAGCTTTGAGTTATCTTGCACTTGTACATCGGTGTCACCGATATGCTCTTCAAGCAAGGAGTTTGCAATATCCAATACCTTTTGTTTATTTGTAAGGAAATGACGAAAGATATAGTTTGCCATCATCTGCAGCTTCCACTCGGCTATCATCGGTGACTGACAGATGCCGTCAATTGGGAGTCCACGTTTTAGGCGACTTTTAATAGTGCCTGTTTGCGTTGTGCCGTAGCATTGATAGCCGAAGAACTTTTCGCCGTTAGCGTTGGTTCTCCATTTACGGCGGTTAACCCGCCTGCCGCAGGAGCAGATCATCAGTCTGCCCCATACGGTCTTGGGCGGTGTTACGCCCGTCAGCTTCCTTCCTGTGGTTGGGTTTTTGAGTTTTCCCGTTTTGGTTTTCATAATCTTTTGCACCCTTTGGTATTCTTCAACGCTTATTATCGGCTCGTGTCTGCCTTGAACTTGTGTTAATGCCATTTCACCGTAGTTTTTCACCTTTTTCTGCACCAAAAAGTCGGGAGTATATTCCTTGTGGTAGGTGATTATTCCGCAGTAAAAGGAGTTTTTGAGTGTTTGGGAAATTCCCGTGCAATGCCAGTTAGGCAGTCCCGTAGCAGTCCTGCGCCCAGTTCGCTCCATTTCGTTTTTTATTGCCATCAGTCCGTGTCCTTCAAGGTACATATCAAATATCCGTCGTACCGTTTCAGCTTGTACAGAATTGATATTAAAATCCACCTGCTTTTTGTTGCCCTCCACGATTTTCTCCACTCGGTCATAGCCGAGGATATTGCCGTTGCCGTAGAACACGCCCTTTTCCATTGAAATCTGCTGACCACTTTTCACTCGGATCGAGGTCTTGCGGCTTTCGTCCTGTGCAAGACTTGCCATAATGGTGCGTCGTAGTTCGCCGTCGCCGTCAAAGGTTTTAATATTGTCGTTAATAAAGAATACCTCAACACCGATGCGGCGAAGCATCTTTGTAAAGTGCAGGGTTTCCTCGGTGTTACGTGCAAATCGGGACACCTCACGGGTGATGATTAGGTCAAACTTGTGTGCCTTGGCATCGGCGATCATCTGGGTAAACCCCGGTCGCTTTTCTGCCGAGGTTCCCGTGATGCCCTCGTCAATATAGCGGTCAATCAGGTTCCATTCGGG
>JAZREW010000178.1:0-13324 GCA_045661005.1 Acutalibacteraceae bacterium
CTAATGTGTTTTCACCCATATCACCGTGCTTAATAAAATCTATTGCAGAATTAATATTTTCATTATATTCAGAAAGACTTATTTTCCCCTTACAACGTGCATCGCAAAGCCCTATATGAAAATTAAGACAAGGGCGGCTTACTGTATCAAAATTACGGTTACAGTCAGGTAATTTAAAAATTTTACGTGCTTCGTCAACTGTTTCCTTTACAATAAAGCCAGAATTATAGGGTCCTATATATTCGCCGCTGTTATCTATCATTTTTGCGGTTTCAATTCTGCGCCACTTTTCATTTGTGATTTTTATATAAGAATAACCCTTATCGTCCTTAAGCAAAATATTATACTTGGGCTGATTTTGTTTTATAAGAGAATTTTCTAATATCAAAGCTTCAAACTCGCTATCGCAAACAATGTATTCAAAATCACTTACATTTGAAACCATTCGTTTTACCTTTTCGGTGTGCTGATTACCCGAACCAAAATACTGAGTAACTCGGTTTTTTAAAGCTTTTGCTTTACCTATATAAATGATATTACCGCTCGCATCTTTCATAATATAAACACCGGGTTGAAGCGGTAATTTATTTGCTTTTTCTTTAAGAGTTTTAAGCTTGCTTAAATCAGCATATTGGTTCAAAGTATCACCTCTTTATCAAAATTTTAGCATTAAGTATTAAACTTATTTTCTGTTCTTTTCCACTTGATTTATAAGATATCTGCCAACCTCACAGGCGTATTTATGAGCTGCTGGTAAAAGTTCAATAGGCTTATTGTAGAAAAACTTATTAACCTCGTAAGTAAAATCACCCTTATAATCAATTTCACCAAGGGTCTTTGCAATTTCTTTATAATCCATATTTTCGCAAAAAGGTATTGTATGGCAATCATTCTTAAAATCGGTATCGTGAACGTGTAAAGCCTGTAAACGCTTGTTACCCATATTACGTATAAAGTCTGAAACGTTACTTCTTACTAAAGAAACGTGACCCAAATCAAGACATCCGACAATCCATTCGCTGTCAATAGCATCAATATATTTATTAAACTCCCAAACACTCGCACAGGTGCTGTCTACAATAGCTCCTGAAAGATGGTTGTACTGGAACATATTCTCTACTGCAACCTTTATATTATACTTTTCGCAGTAAGGAATTAAACTCTTGTAAAACTCTACATTCATTTTAAAAAGTTCTTCCTTGTTGTCACCATACCAAAGGTGTTGTTTTGGATGAACCACTATAATTTTAGCACCTACTATTGATGCTATTTCGATAGAACGAACTATTAAATTATATAAAATTTCATCAGTTTCGGGCTTGCCTGTGCTTGAATGAAAAGGCGCATGTGCCTGATTACATACAATACCTAATTCATCGGCATATTCACGCAAAGCCTTTGCCTGCTCGACATAGTCATCGCCATTGAAAATATTATCGGGATTAACCTCATCACAATGGCGTGTCATTTCACAAAGAGATAAGTCAAAAGCATCAAAACCCGCCTCGTGAATAATGCGAACAGCTTCTTTATAATTAAGATATTCATTAGCCGGACTGGTAGAAATTGAAAGTAGCATAAAATCACCCTTATTGTATAATTTAGTATAATTATATATTTAATTTTTTATAAAGTCAATACTACAGACCTTGACAAAAACATAAGCCCGCCTTAAAATAAAAGCAAGACTTTTTAAGGGGTATTATATGGATACACAGTTTTCAAGACTTGAATTATTAATAGGTATAGAAAATACTGAAAAGCTTAAAAATAAACATGTTGCAGTTTTTGGCATAGGCGGCGTGGGTGGATATGCCGTAGAAGCGTTAGCACGTTGCGGTGTCGGCACTATCGACCTTATTGATAACGATACTGTGGGAATAACAAACATAAACCGCCAGATTATAGCAACCCACAAAACCGTTGGTGTTTTTAAAACTAAGGCTGCCGCCGAACGTATTGCTGACATTAATCCCGAAATTAAAACAATACAACACGACCTGTTTTATTCTACAGATACAGCCGACCAAATCGATTTATCTGTTTATGATTATGTAATAGACGCTATAGATACGGTTTCCTCAAAAATCGAGCTTATAACCCGTTGTAATGAACTAAATATACCAATAATAAGTTGTATGGGTACAGGTAACAAATTAGACGCTACAAAGCTTGAAATTAGCGATATTTTTAAAACCTCGATTTGTCCGCTAGCAAAAGTTATGCGGTACGAGCTAAAAAAACGAAGCATTAAAAAACTAAAGGTAGTTTATTCTAAGGAAGAACCTATTAAGCCTACTGTTCAAACCGAAGAGTTTGGCAGACACATTCCCGCAAGTGCTGTTTTTGTACCTGCTTGTGCCGGTATGATACTTGCTAGCGAGGTTGTAAAAGATATTTTAGAACTGTAATTTATTATTGACAAATGCTTGTAAAGTGATATAATTGTAACATAATTTGCAGAGTAGACAGTTTTGCGTTAAGTGCCGGTTGGACGGGGAGTTGCCAATTGGACGAAGGATTTTTAAAAATTCCACGGTTAAGCTGTCGCATCCCGCTGCCGTGTAATACTAAGCTTAAATTTTAAAGCCTCCTATTATTCGGAAAACGGGTAGTAGGAGGTTAAATTTATGAAAAAATTCACATTCAAAAAAAATCAAGTATTTAAAATTATACTTACCGCCATACTTGTAGCGTTAAATATAATTTTAGAGCGTTTTCTGGCCTACTCGGTGTGGAATAACACAGTAAGCTTAGGCTTTATTACAATAGCCTTTGCTGCTTGCTATTTAGGTGCACCGTACGCTATGGCAGTTGCGGGCTTAGGTGACTTTTTAGGTGCTATTATTAAACCATTTGGACCTTATTTTGTAGGCTACACCATTACAAATCTACTAATTGGCTTATGCTTAGGATTATTTTTAAGAAAAGCAACCGTTTTACGAATAGGCGCAGGCGTTATAACCTACAAAATATTTTGTTCACTAACCCTTAACACTATTTGGACTTCAATTCTTTATAAAGGCGGTATAGATGCTTTTTGGCCTGTATTTATAACCAGAGTTCCTTTCATAGCTGTTATGACAGTAGTAGAAGTAATTATTATCTCTTTACTTTTTTCAGAACAAAGCAAAATTAATTCAACAATAAAGAAAACATTTAATAAACTACATTAAAAATTTTGGGCAGAGATTACTCTCTGCCCTTTTCATATAAAACTTTCAGGTTCTTCGCAAAATATAATTTTTTCATTTGTTTTCGGGTGATTAAATGTAATTCTGTAAGACCATAAACCAATTCTTTTAAAATCATCATCCGCACCGTATTTTTTATCGGCTATAAGGGGCAGTTTGCGAGACGAAAACTGAACCCTTATTTGATGTGTTCTACCAGTATGCAGCAATACCCTTACCTTTGAAAAAAGCTCGCCATTTATATCTACAGTTTCTAACACTTCATATTCCAGCAATGCTTTTTTAACACCCTTGCGTTCACGACTAACCACATAAGATTTGTTTTTACTGCTATCCTTAAATAATAAATCCTGCATTTCGCCCTGTTTGCTTTCAGGCTCACCGTGAACAAAAGCAATATACTCTTTTTTAAATTTGTGGTTTGCAATATCCTGTGAAAGCTTTGCCGCCGCACGCCTTTCCTTTGCAAACAACATTAAACCGCCTACCTCACGGTCTAATCTATGCAATGGAAAAATCTCAGTATTACAAGTGTTTTCGAGTAAATCCACCATATTTTCTTTGCCCGAAGCATCTCTTTGCGAAAGCACACCAACAGGCTTTACACAAGCCACAATATAATCATCTTCAAAAATTATTTTCATTTTATTCTTAGCCTTTTTTATAATAGAAATTTATACAATATAATTATACAAATTCTATTTAATTTTTTCAACTTTAAATTTTCTTGACTTAGTATACTAAAGTTTGTTATACTTATCAAAACAAAGGATGTGGTTTTTTTGAAAATACAACTATGGGAAAACGAAATCCCCTATTACAATTCAGAATTTGATACACCAAATTCTATGACTGCTTATTTGATTGATACATGGCACAAGGTACCGTCTATTATTGTATTACCCGGTGGTGGATACAGCGGTCGTGCAGAGCATGAGGGAAAAGATATTGCAAAATTTTACAACTCCCAAGGCTTTAATGCTTTTGTGGTTGATTATCGTGTTAATCCCAATAAATTCCCCTGCGCTTTAGCTGACGCTCAACGTGCTATTAAAATTATAAAATCAAGAAGTGACGAATTTCACGCAGACCCCGAAAAGCTTTTTGTTATAGGCTTTAGCGCTGGCGGACATTTAGCTTCTTGTGTTGCCACTATGGATGATTACGCAAAAATCGGTGATGAGCTTGATGAAATATCTCCTTGTGTTGCAGGTGCTATTTTAAGTTATCCTGTGATTTCCGGTTATAAAGAAGATGGTTGGATAGCTTGTTGCGTTGAGAGCATTGCCGAAGGCACTGATGTTACAGCACATCAATTATCCACACATAAGCTTGTAAGCGAGCAAACCCCTCCCTGTTTCATTTGGCATACAGCAGAAGATGAAACTGTAGATGTTCAACACAGTCTTATTTTTGCAAAAGCCTTAAAAGATAAAAAAGTGCCTTTTGAAATGCACATATTCCCTTTTGGACCGCATGGTTTAGGTCTTGCAAAAGCCACTAAAGATGTTTATAATTGGTCTTTTCTTTCATGTGAATGGATAAAAAATAACTTTTAAAACTTTAAAAACCTCGCAAGAATTTAAAATATCTTGCGGGGTTTAATTATTTATATATTAATGTTAAATACAATAAATCATCCGTTTCTAAAAAGAAAAATAATTATTGCTTAAAATACATAAACAGTTGACATTTAATCATACCGTTGTACAGTTTTCTGCGCTTGTCAGCAGTTTTGCCGAAATGCTTTTCAAATTCATCATGTGGGCTGATAACATAATATTTTTGACCATCGCCATTAACAAATCTTTCGCCCATAATTTTGTAAAGCTCTTCAGCGGCTTTAACATCAAGCAAACGTTCACCATAAGGCGGATTAGTAATAGTAAGGCAACGTTCTTTAGGCGCCGAAAAATTGCGCACATCCCCTACTGCCGCTTTAACATACTTTTCAACACCGGCTTTTTTTGCGTTAGCAAGTGTAAGCTCAACACAAGATTCATCAATATCAAAGCCTTGCGCTCTGAAATCAATGTTGTGACGAATTAAATCCTGCGCACGAGTGCGTTCTTCACGCCAGATTTTGTCATCCAAAAATCCAAATCGCTCAGCCGCAAAATATCTTCTTAAACCAGGCGCCATATTGGTAGCCATCAATGCCGATTCAATTAACAAGGTACCGCTACCGCAAAAAGGATCATAAAACTGTGTATCAGGAAAAATTCTTGCCAAATCGCACATTGCAGCACCAAGTGTTTCTTTAAGCGGTGCATCGTTAGAGTTGCGGCGGTAGCCTCTTTTGTGTAAACCTTCCCCCGAAGTATCAATCATCATAGTAACCTGATTTTTGTGTATTGAAAAACGCACTGTATATTCGGGGCCTGTTTCGGCAAATATACTAATCTTATATTTTAGCTTTAGTCTTTCGACTATTGCTTTTTTTATTATAGACTGGCAATCAGGTATACTGAAAAGCTGTGAATTAATGCTCCAACCGTTTACGGGAAAAGCATCATCTCTGCCAATATAGTCTTCCCATGGTAAAGCCTTTACACCGTCAAAAAGCTCTGTAAAAGTTACAGCCGAAAACTCACCTACGTTTATTAGTATTCTTTCTGCAAAACGTGAACAAATATTTGCACGAGCAAGCATATTAGCGTCACCCGAAAGCAATACCCTGCCGTTTTCCGTAGTAATATCTTCGAAACCCATGCGGCGAAACTCGTCAGCCGCTACGCTTTCAATACCAAAAAGGCATGGAGCTACTAAATTGATTTTATTCATTATTTTACCTCACACGTTAAATGTCTAGTTACATGGCACCCAATATTAACTGCAACAGGTAATCCTGCAATATGTGTTGGTGCCGTTTCAATATTTACTGCCAAAGCTGTAGTATCGCCGCCAAATCCCTGCGGACCAATATTTAAAGCGTTGATTTTTTTGAGCAGTTCTATTTCTAAATCACTATAAAATTCATCATTATTGCGCACATCAATACTGCGGCAAAGCGCTTTTTTAGAAAGCAAAGTACACTGTTCAAAATCACCGCCAATACCAACTCCAACAACAATTGGCGGGCATGGATTATTAGATGCTTTCTTTACTATTTCAAGCACGGCTTCAATTACGCCTTGTCTACCCTGTGCCGGTGTCAGCATTCTAACACCGCTCATATTTTCACTACCAAAGCCTTTGGGCGCAACGGTTATTTTAACCGTGCTACCGGGAACTATTTGCGTATGAACCACAGCAGGTGTATTATCATTTGTATTTATACGCTTTAGCGGGTCGCTTACAACCGACTTTCTAAGCAGACCTTCGGTATAACCAAGTCTTACGCCCTCATTTATAGCATCTATAATATTCCCGTCTGTAAAATGAACATCTTGTCCAACCTCTAAAAAAACAACCGCCATTCCTGTGTCTTGACAAATCGGCAAGTTATATTCTTCAGCTACTTCCATGTTTTTTTCAAGGTCAGTGAGTACCGAGCAAGCTAAAGCACAAGATTCGCAAGCCTTAGCATTTTTAATTGCATCTACTATATCACAGGGTAACTTTCTGTTTGCTTGTATGCATAACTCTTTAACGGTATCCGTTATTTTTTTACACGAAATTTCGTTTATCATATCATAAACCTTTCTAAATAGAAAAGGACGGAACGCCAAATAAAGTTCCGCCCAAATAATTATTTAAGAGCTCCTCGCTTTGAACGCTTGGCTTCGGGATTTTTTCTCTTTAAATCCAAAAACTTTTCATCACTAGTTTGTTTAAAGCGACTCATCATTTCCTCAAAGCTTGCAGGCTCCGCTTTTTTAGGAGTCCAAGTATAAGAAGAATCTAACTTTTGAGGTGCCTGTGCACGCCTTGCAGGTCTTTCACGGCGTTCCTCTTTCTTCTCGGGTTCTAAAGCACGTCTAATGCTTAAAGAAATTTTACCATCGTCCCCAACGGTTAAAACCTTCATTTTAACAACATCGTTCACTTTAACAAATTCCTTAATATCGTTAACGTATGAACGTGCTACTTCAGAAATATGTACCAAGCCTGATTTACCTTCACCAAGATCAACAAAAACACCGAAATTTGTAATACCGGTAATTTTACCTTCTACAATCTGTCCAACACTAAGATCCATAAAAAAATGAAATCCTCCTCAAAATTTCATAAATAAAATTAATTCCCCGAAACGTCAATAAAAACTTGTTCATCAGAATAAATATAACCTAAGCGTTCTCTTGCCGCCTTTTCAATGATTTGAGTTTCAGAATCGCTTGCAAGCAAAACCTTGTATTGCTCAATATCATTTTCTAAAGAGGCATATTGCGCTTTTAATTCTTCAAGCTCTGCTTTGCTTTCGTTAAGGCTGTGCCACAGGCCGCTTAAAGTAACCGTCATATAAGCACAAACGCCTAAAATTAAAATTCGCAATATTATACTTTTTTGCTTTTTCGGTTTTGAATTACGTTTCATAAAAAAGCTCCAAATATTTATTACTGATAAAACAATTTTTAGGGTTAAAAACTTTAAACCATATGTAGTAAGTATACAACAAATACTACCGATTTTTCAAGCCTTTTTTGAAACTATTTGCAACTTTTTTAAAATTTTTATCAAATATACGAATAACTAACCCGAAAAAATTATCAAGCCACGAAAATAAGGCTTTTAAAACCCTTGAAAAAAGCATGAATATTCTTTTTAAAACAGAAAAACAAAATGAAAATATTTTTATAAAAATAAAGGATATTGAAAATCTGCAACCAAAAAAGCCTAAAGCTATGCCTAAAAATACATAAGCTCGCAGTTCACCATTAGTAATAGCGAGCAAGAAACAAAATGTAATTGGAGCACAAAGTATTAAATAAATTATATCTTGCCAAAAAACTGCTATATCGGTACATTTGAATTTTTTTCGGTATGAACGCAAAACATCATATAACAAACAAAATACAGCACCCAAAGCAACAGAACGAATAAAACCAAGCAGTTGAAGATTAATGTTTATTTCCCACATATATCACCTGAACAAACGAGAAAAAAATCCGTTTTCGGCATCTGCGACAGTGTAAACAAAAGCATGCAGTTTTCCCTCGCCTACCAAATCACCCGTTTCGGTGTTGAAGTTTTTAACATGTAAACCTGTGCCTTTTATTGCAAGCTTTCCCAAAACGGTATCAAGCATAACCGTTTCATCATCAAAAGATAATACGTCTTTAATTCCGCTTAAAGTGAATTTTTTGCGGTTTTCTACTATTAAATTATGATTTTGTTTTAAATTTTCTTCCAAAATAAAACACTCCAAAAAATATTCTTAATAAAATATATTTTTGGAGCGTTCAGCTTATTCACAAATTTTATACATTGTAGCGGCTTCTTCTTTTTTAACTGTTTCTTGAACCGAAACAACCTCTGCCTTAAACATACGTGTGCCAAAGGTTATTTCTATAACATCGCCAACCTTTACATTATACGAGGCTCTTGCCGCCTTTCCGTTAACAATAACACGGTCTGCATCGCAAGCTTCGTTAGCAACTGTACGTCTTTTAATAATTCTTGAAACCTTTAAAAATTTATCTAATCTCATAGCTCCTCCAAAATAATAAGCCGCCCTAAAGGACGGCTTACATTTTTAAAAAATTTAATTATTTAACAGCATCCTTTAAAGCTTTACCAGCCTTAAATACAGGATTCTTAGAAGCAGCAATTGTAATCTTTGCGCCACTCTGAGGATTGATACCCTCTCTAGCTGCACGCTCACGGATTTCAAAAGTACCGAAACCTACGAGCTGAATCTTTTCGCCAGCTTTGAGCTCAGCTGCAACTGTGTCAATAAAAGCTGCAAGAGCCTTGTCAGCGTCCTTCTTAGAAATGCCTGCTTTTTCAGCAATAGAAGCTACTAATTCTGTTTTGTTCATAATAAGAACCTCCAATAAAATTTTTTAACGATAAACGTTATAATCATCCTTCGCACTTAATGTACTATATAAATTTAACATACTTTCTCGAAAAAATCAATAGATTTTGTGATATTTTTTTGTTTTTATACACAAAATAAGCCATTTTTAGCATATTTTTCATCTATTTTTGCTTTTTTAAGCGCTTTACTACGCTCAATACTCTTTCGCCAAGAGGTAATTTTAAAGTTTCATAATATGAAAAAGTTTTAAAAATAATAACCAAAGCAACAAAAATTATACAAGCGATTGCCATTGAAAGTATTGTAATCAAATTAGAATCACCTATTTTACCTACAGCCAAAGCGGAAATTCCGCATATAACTGCCGCCAAAAACGGCTTTAATAAAGTGTTCTTAAACTCACCCTTAAGGTCTGATTTTTTCATTAAAACAACAAAATGCAATATACATATTATAAGATAACATACAAGTGTAGAAATAACCGAACCGTATATATGAACACTTGGTAATGGCGTAAGTGTAAGGTTAAGTAATAGCTTAAACAATACACCTACAGTGATGTTAATTATTACAGCTTTTCTGCTATTAATAGCTATTAAAATGTTGCCAAGCGGTATTGTTAATCCAACAAAAATTGCGGCTATACCGTAAAGTGAGAGTAATTTTCCGCAAAGAACCGACGAAGCGCTGTTACCGTACATTAACGAAATAATTCTACCGCCAAAGCATAAATAACCAATACCCGCAGGAAAAGCAATAATTGAAGAAATTTTAAGTACCGAAACTATATTCTCTTTCAGCTTATCTGCATTACCAGTAGCAAAACTTTCGGTAATTGCAGGTGTAGCACCAACACCAACCGAAACAGTAAGCATACAAACCAGGTTAAACATTGTATAACCTTTACTGCGTATTCCGTAAAGCACAGTAGAAATATCATCAATCGTTACATTTCCCGTTGAATTTTTAATTTCCAAAATAATATCAGAAAATTTTTCTAACATTTGATTATTATTTTGATGAATTAAATCTGCAATTTGCGGTCTTACCGTTATAGCATCTATAAACGCAACTATACTTCCCGAAAGCGATGACAATATCATAGGTATAGATATAATAACGATTGTTTTTAAAATTGCGTTGTTATACTGCCTGTCCCGCTTATTAATTTGTTTCGAAAAAAGTCTGCTTTTTTTGTGGCTAAAATGCAAATAAAGCAGAGAAAAAACCGAGCCTGTTAAAACACCTAGCATTGCCACGGCGGCGGCAAAACCGGCATTTGATGTGATTTTTATAGCAACAATTGCAAGGGTTAAACCAATAATCAGCTTGCAAGCAGCTTCAATAATATTTGAAATAGCAACCGGGGTCATTTGCTGTTTGCCCTCAAAAACGCCCTTGTAGCTTGAAGCTAAAATACAGAAAAAAGATGACGGTATAGCAATTAAATAACTACTAAAATCACTCGAATTTCTTTCAATACCTAAACCAAAATAAGCCACCGCTAAAAATACAAGCACTAAAACCAATGAAATTATTGCTAGCAAATTGCGTGAAATTTTGAAAATATTGGCAACCTCATCATCTTTACCATTAGCAGAATAATCTGCTATAACCTTTGCAATAGCAACCGGAAAGCCCGAAATTGCCAGGGTGTGCAGCGGTGCTACAAAATCATGAGCAGCAGAAAAAAAGCCGAACCCTAAATCGCCTAGCGCAAAGTTAGAAGAAAGTATTATTTTAAATAAAGCACCGATTATTTTAACTATTATCGAGGCAAAAAGCAAAATAAAAGTACCCTGCTCTAACGATTGTTTTTTAGTATTTAAATTCATATAGTTTTTCCTATTACTTTTATTTAACTAAAGAATTAATGAAATTTAGTATGTAATCAGAAAGCACTGTCTCGTCAGATGTATTCATCTCTCTATAAGACGTTTCGGCATCTGCACCTGCATCATCAGATATTCTACGCAAGCAAACAAAAGGAATTTTTGCAAAATCACACACGTAAGCTATTGCGGCGGTTTCCATGTCACAGCTCATAGCATTAAAGTTTGTTTTAAGTGAGTTGCGCAAATTTTCATCACAAACAAAACAGTCTCCGGTTACTGCTGTACCAAGTTTTGCATTTGGTAAAATTTTAATAAATAATTCTATTAAAGATTTATCCGCCTCATAAATATATTTTTGTGAGGGCTTTTCACATGGCTTGTAACCTATACCAGTAAGGTCAAAATCGTGCTCTAAAAAACGGTCGCAAATACATAATTCGCCACGGCCAATTCCGCTAATACCACCCGATAAACCATAATTAATTATTGTGTTGCAGCCAATATCTATAAGGTGCATGGTTGCCGCAGCTGCATTTACTTTACCTATTCCACACAAAATCGAAATAACTTGTGCAGTACCATTTTCAGCTACAATTTCAAACTCATGACCTTTTCTGCCTAAAAAATTATAAAATTCAAATTCACCTTTTTCAATAACATCGGCTAAAGGTTTATATTCATCTGAATCTGCAACAACAATACCAATTTTTAAATTATTCATTTTCATCACATTCCAAAACTAATTTTTCACCGCAAGCACTGCAAAATACTGCATTGCCAGCAATATAAGCCTGACACTTTGGACAAACACGCATATTTTTAGCAGAGCTAATTTCCTCTTTAAGCGCTTTTATTTTTTCGTTTTTAGCTTTTATGGCATCTACTAAAACCATAACTTCTGAATTTTCTATATCTGTATCCTTTACCATTTCAAAATAAAGTTTACCAAGTTGTTCAAAATCTTTTGAACGCTTATTTTCAATTGTTACAACATCAAATCTTTGTTTTTGGGTGTTTACTACTTCATTGGTTTTTTTGTAAGCAATATCAAACGCTTCTTTTGCCTTACTAACAGCATTGTCAAAAAAATCCATTATAAATCCTCCTAATATAAAATTTATTTTAAACTACATTTTATTACCTATAAATTCACGAATCAAAGAATTACTCGGCACATAAACCGCTTCCATAGAATCAAATTTTTCTAAAGCCGCAGCTGTTCTCATAAAATATTCATAACAAGCGCAATCAGAAGTAACTTCTTCTTTAACCTTTAAAAATTCATCACGGTAAAGGCAAGGCTCGTATATATGCAAGGTTTTAATTAAAACATCTGCAGTATCTTTAAAGCAGTACAGATATTTTCTTTCGCCTTCAACTACACCATTCCACATAGAAAGCGTTTCCTTTACAGAACAACCTCTGAATATTCTGTCTCTAAGACAACGACGCACTAAACGAATTTGTCGGCTAGAGAGCAACTGCTCACCAAAACTATCCTCAATAGAACAGTTAACGCTAATGTACATTTTATATATGTTTTCACGGGGCACTAGGTCTGTTATTATAGGATTCAGCGCATGCAAACCCTCAACAATCATAATACCCTTATTAGAAATATCAATTTCTTTTGAATTTGGTATGCTTTGCTTTGCGGCAAAATCAAAACTTGGCAGCATAGTTTTGCCTGTATTTATAATTTCTGCAAAGCATTTTTTAATAAGCGCAATATTTAAAGAATTAACCGATTCAATATCCTTTTCGCCATTCGGCAATACGGGCAATTCGTTTTCAGATAAATAAAAATCGTCTAACGAAACAACTACTGCTTCCTCACCGTAAAGTTTCAAACGGTCCATCAATATATGTGCCGAAGTGGTTTTACCCGAACCCGAAGGCCCCGCCAAAGCCACTATCTTAATATCATCATTATCTGCAATAGTTTTTGCGGCGTTGTAAATTTCTTTTTTATACTGCTTTTCCGCCTCTTTAACAATTGCATCGGGGTTTTTAACTGCCCTGTTAATTTCAGAAACCGTATTTATCATAGAATATATTCACGCCATCCTTTCTTAGCATTAACTCGTCAAAACGGTCTATATATTCATATGGATATTTAAAGTTAAAAATTCTTTCAATATAACTACCATTAGGTTCTCGTAGCTTGGTTACCGCAGAAGCTCCGCAAGCAAGTATTGTATGTGTTTCGTCCATAATGTAAACATTGTAAAGGCATTCATACCCCGCTTTTGCATAGCCTACATTTTCTAAATTGCCTACGGTTTTACTTTGTCTATACATATAGTACGGTAAAATACCAGCAGCCGATAATAATTTGCAAGTCACTTCTAGACACTATCAGTTTCTGAAAA
>JAZREW010000179.1:0-2315 GCA_045661005.1 Acutalibacteraceae bacterium
TATTGATACACGAAATACCAACTCTTTCAAAGGTAATTCTGACAGTATAATGATACTTAGCCTTAATACAAAAAGCAAAAAGGTAAAAATAATTTCTGTAATGCGTGATACACTAGTGCCAATAGTTTATAACGGCAAGACAAGTTACAGAAAAATAAACAGTGCTTATTCTATGGGCGGCCCTGAGCTTGCTATTAAAACTCTTAATTCAATATTCGGTCTTGATATTACAGAGTATGCAACCGTAAACTTCTACGGTATGGCAGATATTATTGATGCTGTTGGCGGTATAGAAGCAGAGCTTACTAAGGCAGAAATAACAAGTGCGGCGCAATCTTATTATGCTATTAATGGTTGTATTAAGGAGATATGCGACCATATGGGTCTTAATGCCAAAGAATATTACGTTAATAAAGCGGGCGTACAGCATCTTAATGGTGTGCAGGCTGTGGCATATTCACGTATAAGATATGTTGCAAACATTTGGGGCACAACCAACGATTACGGCAGAACCGACCGCCAGCGCTATGTAATGGAGCAACTTTTTAATAAGGCAATCACATTGGAAAAATCGCAATATATTAATTTGGCAAAGTCATTAATACCATGTAGTGAAACATCGCTTTCATATACAGAAATAATGAGCCTGGCGGTTAGTGTGTTATTGCATTCACCTCAGTTTGAGCAAACCAGAATACCGCAACAGGAATTTTTGATGACAGCTCCTTCAAATACGGGTGCAGGTTCGGTAGTGTATTACGACCTAGATTATGCCGAAAAGGTAATACATGCATTTATATATGATGATATTCCTCTTGAAACTTATGTTGAAACCAATGGTATTGAAAAGAACGATTGGTACAGAGAAAAGGTAAGAGGTTCGTATCAAAGCACTAATTCTTCTACTCAAACATCATCTCAAAAACCACAGAGCAGCTCAGAAGACAACTCTGACAGTTCATCAAAACCTAAAAATGATAAAGATAGTAGCGGTTCAAATGTAAGTAACAAAGATGATACAAGCTCGGGCGGCACTACAACAAATGGTACCGGTTCTGAGAATACGGGTACTGAAGAAGAAGAAACCGGAGAAGATTCTTCAAATTCTAGCAGCTCAAGTTCAAATGATAAAGATTCGTCTGATAAGGGTTCAAGCTCGGATAAGGATGAAGATAGCGAGCCTACTCAGGGTGATTCTAAACCTGAAGGCGGCGGGGATGATGATACACAAAATTCTGACCCGGAAGATACTCCACAAGAACCCCCGGCGCCTTCTCAAGAATAGGATTAGTAACTTATGAGTCAAAATATTAAATGGTATAAAAACGGTCTGCGTGACGGTATACCTATAGCATTAGGTTATTTTGCCGTAGCTTTTACATTAGGTATTGTGGCTAAAAACGCAGGTCTTACAGCGTTTCAAGCATTACTTGCCGCAGGTAGCACAAACGCTTCTGCGGGCGGGTATGCAGGTTTTACGCTTATTGCTGAGAATGCAAGCTATTTAGAGGTTGCAATAACAGAGCTGATTGTAAACGCAAGATATTTATTAATGTCGTTTGCATTAAGCCAAAAGCTTTCTCCCGGCACTTCTACTTTGCACCGTTCACTTATAGCTTTTGACGTTACCGATGAAGTTTTTGGTATAGCAGTATCGGTTAAAGGTAATCTTAATCCTTTTTACAATTACGGTGCCATGACGGTGGCTATTCCCGGTTGGGCGTTTGGTGCATTTTTCGGTGTTGTAATGGGCAATGTTTTGCCGTTAAGTATTGTAAGCGCTTTAAGTGTAGGTCTTTATGGTATGTTCTTGGCAATTATAATTCCACCCGCAAGACAAAATAAGATAATTGCGGTGTTGGTGGCAATATCAATGTTATTAAGCTTTAGCTTTTCTAAAATACCGTATATTTGCGAAATTTCTTCGGGTATGCGTGTTATTATTTTAACGGTAGCAATATCTCTTGTTGCGGCTCTGTTATTTCCTATTAAGGATGAAGAGGAGGCAGAGTGCGAGTAATGGAAAGAAATGTTTATGTTTACATACTTGTAATGGCGGCGGTCACTTATCTTATACGCCTTTTACCGCTTACCCTTATACGTAAAAAAATCACAAATAAAACCTTAAGATCATTTCTATACTATGTGCCTTATGTTACATTGGCGGTTATGACCTTTCCCGCAATACTGGAAGCCACAAACAGTATATGGTCGGGAGCGGCGGCGCTTATTGCAGGAATATTACTTGCTTATTTTGGCGTAAGTCTTTTCGGGGTATCGGTAAGCTGTTGTGCAGTGGTATTTATAATTGAATT
>JAZREW010000180.1:0-12003 GCA_045661005.1 Acutalibacteraceae bacterium
ATCATTGGCACCTTTGATGCCATAGCATAGTGGCGGGAATCCTGCTCGTTTTGTGATGAGTGCATAGCAGGATCGTCTGCAACGCAAATAACCATACCCACGTTTACACCTGTGTAAGAAAGCGTAAACAACGGGTCTGCCGCAACATTAAGACCAACATGCTTCATAGCGCAAGCTGAACGAGCGCCTGCAAGAGATGCACCAAAAGCCACCTCTGCGGCAACCTTTTCGTTAGGTGCCCATTCGCTGTGAATATCATCATAAGCTGATAAAAATTCGGTAATTTCGGTAGACGGTGTACCGGGATAGCTTGAAACTACACCCAAACCACCATCGTGAAGTCCGGCCGCTACAGCCTGATTTCCTATCATTAACTTTTTCATATTTATTATTCCTTTCAAAAAGTGAATTACGATTTATTTTGTGAATCTACCAAGCCCTCAGCACCGTATATTTTACGTAGCTTCGGCTTTTCAATTTTACCTGTAGGATTACGAGGTACATCTGCAAATATTATCTTACGTGGACGTTTATACCTTGGCAATTCCATACAAAATTCATTGATTTCTTCTTCGGTGCAGGTCATAGAATCCTTTATTTTTATAATTGCAACCGCAATTTCACCAAGTCTTGAATCAGGTAATCCTATAACTGCAACGTCGTTTATCTTCGGGTGTGATGCCAAGAAGTTTTCTATCTGTACAGGGTAAAGATTTTCACCACCTGTAATAATAACATCTTTTTTACGGTCTACAAGGTAGATAAAGCCCTCATTATCCTGCATTGCCATATCGCCTGTATATAACCAACCGTCCTTCAAAGTATCGGCAGTAGCCTTTTCATCACGGTAGTAGCAGGTCATAACACCGGGGCCTTTAAGGCAAAGCTCACCAACATCACCCTGTGCTACCTCTTCACCCTCGGGTGAAACAATCTTTATTTTCCAACCATAGCCTGCAACGCCAATAGCGCCAACCTTGTGAACATTTTCAACACCCAAGTGTACAGCACCAGGACCTATCGATTCAGAAAGACCATAGTTTGTATCGTACTGCTGATTCGGGAAATACTCAAGCCAACGCTTTATAAGACTTTGAGGTACCGGCTGTGCACCTATATGCATAAGTCTCCATTGTGGGAAATTATAATCCTTCAAATCTATTTCACCACTGTCAAGCGCATTTAAAATATCCTGCGCCCACGGCACCAATAACCAAACTATTGTACATTTTTCATCATTTACGGCATTTAATATGTTACGTGCCTGAGTTCCCTTTAAAATTACCGCCTTAGAACCGGTTAAAAGGCTACCAAACCAATGCATTTTAGCACCTGTATGATAAAGAGGCGGAATACAAAGGAAGCAGTCATCCTTAGTTTGTGAATGGTGGTTTTGCTCAACACGGCAGGAATGTATAAGACTTTCGTGATTATGTAATATAGCTTTTGGAAAGCCTGTTGTGCCTGACGAGAAGTATATAGCCGCATTATCACTTTCTTCAAGTGTACACTCAGGGAAATTACCCGAACATTCAGATATTAAATCATTATAATCATCTGCAAAAGCGGGGCAACCTGCACCTAAATATATAAGCTTTGTATTAACGCTTAATTTGTCAGCCACGTCTTCTACTCTGCCAATAAACTCGGGTCCGAAAATAAGTACATCAGCCTCTGCCAATTTGACACAGTAATCTATTTCATCAGAAGAATAACGGAAATTAAGCGGTACAGCTAAAGCACCTACCTTTAATATACCAAAATATATAGGTAACCAATCTATACAATTCATTAACAGTATAGCAACCTTTTTACCCTTACCTATTCCATTTTGTTTAAGCATATTAGCTAAACGATTTGCTTTTTCATTAAACACAGCCCAGGTGATTTCTCTTCTATAATGGCTCACCTTATGTGTTGGCTCTACAAGCTCATACTCGTGCCATGTAAGCTTTCGAGTCTCTGGCTGGTCGGGATTAATTTCTACTAGGGCTATGTCCTCAGCATATTCCTTTGCATTTTTTTCCAGTAAATGAACTATTGTCATATTAACGTTCCTCGCATATCCATACTTTTAACTATAATATACTTTACCACTTTAAAGCGAAATTGTCAACCTCACAAATGAAAAAATTTAATTTTTTTGCAAATTAGTATTGACAAAATCGATTTAAAGTGTTAAAGTTTAAAGCGTTAAAGCATTAAAGTGCAATTTATATTTAAAGGAAGGATTTGTTTTTATGAATTTAACTGTTTCTACAACCGTATTAATCACAATACCTATGCTAATTTGCTTTTTTGCACTTATGATTGGTGTAGGATTCGCCTGCAGAAAGCACTCTACTAATGTTGACGGCTTTGTGCTTGGTGGCAGAAATGTAGGACCTTGGCTTACCGCCTTTGCTTTTGGCACATCTTATTTTTCTGCAGTAATCTTTGTAGGCTATGCCGGACAATTTGGTTGGAACTTTGGACTTTCTTCTACATGGATTGGTCTTGGAAATGCGTTTATTGGTTCTTTGCTGGCTTGGGTAGTGCTTGGAAGACGCACACGTGTTATGACACAAAGTTTAGGCTGCAAAACCATGCCGGACTTTTTCGAAAAACGCTATGATTCAAAAAAGCTTAAAGTAGTAGCCTCTATTATAGTTTTTGTATTCCTTATCCCCTACACCGCCTCTCTTTATAACGGACTTTCTTCGCTTTTTAACAACATATTTTCTATACCCTACTGGGCAGTTGTTTTAATTATGGCAGTTCTTACAGGTATTTACGTTATTTTTGGAGGATATATGGCAACTGCAATTAACGACTTTATACAAGGTATTATAATGCTTATAGGCATTGTAACCGTAATATTAGCAGTATTGCGCCAAAACGGTGGATTTACCGCCGCAGTAGAAGCTTTAAGCAATAGCGAACAAGCAGGTCCGCAATTCACATCAATGTTCGGACCAAACCCTATTTTCCTCTTTTTTGTAGTTATGCTTACTTCTTTAGGCACTTGGGGTTTGCCGCAAATGGTAGGTAAATTTTATTCTATCAAGGATGAAGACGCAATAAAAAAAGGTACTGTTATTTCTACAGTTTTCGCAATAATAGTGGCGGGTGGTTGCTACTTCTTAGGCGGTTTTGGTAAGCTTTACTATAGTGATATGCTAAAAGGCGGTTTTATTTCGCAAAGCGGTGCAGTTATGTTTGATAAGGTTATTCCTACTATGCTATCTGATTTAGCACCAGTAGTTGTAGCACTTATAATTGTACTTGTGCTTTCGGCTTCAATGTCTACACTTTCTTCTTTGGTGCTTACCTCTGCTTCAACCCTTACACTTGACGTTATTAAACCCGCCGCAACCAGAAAAGGCAAAAAATTTAGTGAGAGTAAAAGTGTATTTATCATGCGATTATTTATTGTTTTCTTTATTGCTTTATCTGCTATAATTGCTATTCTTAAAGACAGTATCTGGAAAGACTCTGTGTTTATAGCTCAAATGATGGGTGTATCTTGGGGCGCACTAGCGGGCGCATTTTTAGCACCGTTTTTATACGGATTATACTGCAAAAAAATAACCCGTGCCGCAGTTGTTACAAGCTTTATATTTGGCACAGGTCTTGAAATAATACAGCTTTGCATTAGCGTTGGCTGGATAACGGTAAAGGGAAGTATTTTAGGCTTTGTATTTACAAATTCGCTATATTCAGGCGTGTTTGCAATGCTGGGTGGTCTTGTGCTTGTACCTTTAGTTAGCCTGTTCACTCAAAATACTCTGCCAAAAAATGTAGATGAAAAATTTGAATGCTACAACGCAACCGTAGTTACAAATGTTAAAGATTCTTTAGGTTAATTCCTTATTTTCAAACAAATACAAAAGGCTACCGATTTTTATGTCGGTAGTCTTTTGTATTTAAAACATCATATTTTCTATAAACAAATCAGAAAAATAATTATTATCCGATAAATCTATATATTGAGAGCTTAACGTTATTCTTGTTAAATCATTATTTTCAAGGGCAAACTTCACTAAACCTAACAAGCTACTGTTATTAACTGCAACACACTTTTCACTTAATTCTTCGGGCAAAAGACCTGTTTTTGTGGCATTTTCTATTTTAATTTTACCCGAAAATCCGCCTGAAATATACATTTTATCAATATCTTTAAAGCCTATGCTTTTAATCTTCATAAGGCTTAAAACAGCAGAATACACCGCAGATTTTGCAAGCTGATACTGCCTTACATCCTCTTTAGATAAAAACACTCCACGGGTTATATAAAATTTATCACAATCCATATAACCCGTTTTATCAATAATTTCATTTTCTAAAAGATTGGCTATTATATCAACAAGACCCGTGCCACAAATTCCGCTTGCAATCTCATCGCCTATTGTTTTAAAGATTTTCTTACTGTTTTCATCTAACTCGAACGAACATATAGCACCGTTTACCGCACTCATTCCGCAGGTAATGTTAGCACCCTCAAAGCAAGGTCCTGCCGCAGCGGCAGTACATAAAGCCGATTCGTTTGAAAAAAGCACTATTTCTGCATTTGTTCCAAGGTCAATCAATAAATTATATTTGTTTCTTTCCGGTTGCGACACAAAATTAAGACCTGCTACAATATCAGCGCCCACAAAGGTGGCTATAGACGGCAAAGAAACTACATCCTGCACACCCTTTAATCCAAGCGTGCTGGCATTAACGCTTTTACCTTCAAGAAATACAGGCTCATATGGTGCTACACCAAGGCTTGTACAATCTACATTAAAAAACAAATGAAGCATAGTAGCATTGCCAGAAACATAAAGCATTTTTGGTTTTGGCACATTAAACTCTTCAATCATTGAATTTATTTCTTTAATTAAAATGTTATTGAGTGGTGTAGCAGAGTTTTTGCTGCAGTACTCTATTCTTGACATAATATCCGAACCAAAAATCCTTTGCGGATTAGTTCGTGTTATCACATTGATTATTCTTTTTTCGTCTTGCGATACAAGCGCCAATGCCAAGGTGGTAGTTCCAATATCCAAACAATAACACATATTCTGTGTTTGGTTTTCGGAAATCTCAGCACCCGTTTCGGATAAAATTTCGCCGCATTTCAAAAGTTGTACTGCAATATCAGATTTAACAATGTATTTACAAGAAAGCTCACGCTTGCCGTCTACTACAACCGTGCATTTTTTACAAGTACCCTTACATCCGCAAGGGTGCTCGTGCGGTATTCCGTTTTTTATAAATACATCCGAAAGTTTTTCACCGTCAAGTGCATAAATTATATTGTTGTTAATTTTAATTTTATGCATAAACCTTTATCATTCCTTTAAAGACCTTTAAATTATATTTAAAAGCTTTTCTGCGTTTTTATGGGTTATTTTTTCCATTTCCTGCTCACTCAAGTTTAAACTATTCAAAAGCCTTAATTCCATATTTGCTGTATGCCAAGGGGTATCTGTACCAAATAATATTTTATCTGCCGTGTGCTTTTCAAGTATTTTTTCTGCATAGTATTTTGGCATCATAGAATACCCAAAAGAAGTATCAAAATATACGTCCGCACCGCAAAGATATTTTAAAACATCCTCGTTACAGTTTACACCGCCCCAATGTGCCGCTATTACAGGTGAAGAAAACCAACTAAGCGCCCTTACCATTTTATCGGGTGTTCCACCGTACGGCGGTTTAAAACCGTAATCAAAGCCCGCATGAAATACCGTAATTAAACCTAACTGAGAGATTTTTTTGTAAATCGGTTTTAACCTTTCATCATCAACCTCAAAGCCTTGATAATCGGGATGAAGCTTTACACCCTTTAACCCCATAGATTTAATGCGCTCAAGCTCTTCTAAAGCATCTTCGCTGAACGGGAAAACCGAGCCAAAAGCAAAGGTATCTTCTTCATTATTAATACTACTTGCAAAATCGTTAACGTTTTTTTGCTGTTTTGCGTTTGTTGCTATGCTAAGTACTACCGATTTATCTACATTACTTTTCTGCATTAAATCTTTTAGTCCGTTATAGGTACCATCTGTGTGCGGTTCAAGTCCGCCCGATACATAAGACAGCTTTTCTATAGCAGTTTTAGCAATTTTTTCCGGAAAACTGTGTGTATGAAAATCTATTAGCATATTTAATTCCTCTAAAAGTTTTTTATTTATTATTCCCGCAAACTTTAATTTTAAATCTGAACAATTTTGTTTTTGCTATACTTTTATTATATCAACCAATGAAAAAAGTGCAATATTAGGGGAAGAATTTTTCTTGCTTTGTTCAGTAAAATGTAGTAAAATTAACGCAAATTTGAAAAGGAAGTGCAATTTAATTGAATATATTTTATTTAAGCTCAATAATATTGGGCGTTTCTGCACAAAACATTTTTAAACGCCAATATACCGACAAAACAAACGGAAAAGGTATATGGATTTTTAGCGGGCTTGTAAGCCTTTTTGCAATGCTGTTTTTCGTCTGCACCTCAAAGAATTTAAATTTCAATATTTCTTTTTTACCTTATTCTATAGGCTTTGCTGCGGCTTTCGGCACAACTACGCTTTTTTCTGTTTTAGCAGTTTCTTGCGGTTCGCTTTCGCTTACCTCACTATTTATATCTTATTCGCTTATGTTGCCCACGTTTTACGGACTTATATTCTTAAAAGACCCCGTGAGTATAGGTCTTATACCCGGTATTATCTTACTTATAATTTCGCTTATTTTAACAAATAAGCCGAATAAAAAAAGTAAAATATCTTTTAAATGGCTTATTTTTGTTCTCTTGGCTTTTGTTGGCAATGGTATGTGCTCAACCGTGCAAAAAATGCAACAAGTAAAATTTAACGGTGCATATAAAAATGAATTTATGATTTTAGCGCTTGCATTTGTTACGCTTTCTCTATTTGTATTTGCACTTTTTAAAGAGAAATCTGAAATTAAAACATACGCTAAAGCAGGTTGGTTGTTAGCTCTGCTTAGCGGACTAATAAACGGTATGGTAAACCTATTTGTAATGATTTTGTCAAACAGAATGCTCACATCTCTTATGTTTCCACTAATTTCTGCCGGCGGTATTATAATTACATATCTTATATCAAAATTTTTCTATAAAGAAAAGCTTACAAAAACGCAGTTTATAGGGTTTTTAATAGGAATAGCTTCGGTTATATTTTTAAATATTTAGGAAGAATTAGTATATACAAAATAAGCGTTCCAACAAAGCATGCAAATCTTTTGCGCCAAGGCAGAGAAAACATTGTTAAAAAGCTAAAACAATTTGACGTTAAATGCGTGTTTTTGGCCATTAGCAGAATAAATTCAGACCACGAAAAGCTTGAAAAAATTTAAAGGAAATCGCTGAAAATTGCCGCTATTTTAAATAACAAGCCTTTGAAAAAGGGTTGATAATTGATGTTGCCGCCTTCGAATTTGCTGGATTTGAGGTTGTAAAATAAATTTATAAAAGCTTTGCTAATATATTTTAGTAAAGCTTTTTAATTTTTATATTGATTAAAAATCGTTTTTTTGTTATTATATTTTTGATACGTGAAATACGTAAACCATACGCATTTTACCGAATTTTTTAAGGAGAACTTATGGTATGAGAAATTCAAAGCCTGTTCTATACATCGTTATACCCTGCTATAATGAAGAAGCCGTGCTTCCCATTACTGCACCTTTATTTTCACAAAAAATAAACGACCTTGTGCTCGCAGAAAAAATAAGCGACAAAAGCCGTGTTCTTTTTGTGAATGACGGTAGTAAAGACAGTACATGGGAAATAATAAAAAATCTTTCTAAAAATCAAGAAATTTTTAAAGGCATTACATTAAGCCGAAACCGTGGTCATCAAAACGCATTGCTTGCGGGTCTTTTAGAAGCCAAAGATAAGTGCGATATTACTATTAGTATTGATTGTGACGGGCAAGACGATATTAATGCTATGGATAAAATGATAGAAGAATATTTAAACGGTGCCGAAATAGTTTACGGTGTGCGTGATAACAGAGATACCGATACATTTTTCAAAAAAAATTCAGCTCAGCTATTTTATAAGCTTTTAAATTGGATGGGTGCTGAAACAGTATACAATCATGCTGATTACCGTCTCGTTTCATCTAAAGTGCTTAATGAATTTCAAAACTTTAAAGAAGTAAATATTTATCTTCGTGGTATGTTTCCGCTTGTGGGCTTTAAAAGCACCAGCGTTTATTATGCCCGTAATGAACGTCTTGCAGGCAAAAGTCATTATCCGCTTAGAAAAATGCTTTCACTTGCATTTAACGGAATTACCAGTCTTTCTATTAAACCTATACGTTTTATAACAGGATTTGGCATAATAATAGCTTTTTTAAGCTTTTTAGGTATTTTGTGGTCTATAATCGGTCACTTTATAAGTAATACCGTAGCAGGTTGGTCTTCTATTGTTTCTATTTTATGCTTTTTAGGCGGTGTTCAGCTTATAAGTCTTGGAGTTATAGGTGAATACGTGGGTAAAATGTATCTTGAAACTAAGGCTCGTCCCCGTTACATTATAAGCGAAAGAACAGAAGACGATGAATAATACCGATATTTTTGATAAGCTTTTCTGCTTGCCGTTTTTAAACAAATTACAACCTTTTTATAAAAAAAATAAAGAAATACTTTTATATTTGTTTTTTGGCGCACTTACCACGTTTGTCAGCATATTTGTTTTCTGGTTTTTCACCACTATAATACCGCTAAACGAACTGGTTGCAAATGTAATTTCATGGGTGATTGCGGTGCTTTTTGCATTTGTAACAAACAGAAAATGGGTGTTTAGTACTGCCGTAAAGGAAAACATTCTAAAAGCAACCGCTAAATTTTATTGTGGCAGAATATCAACCCTTGTTATTGAAGAAATAATTTTATTTATTTTTATTACTGTTTTACAGCTTAATGCAATGGCAGTTAAAATAGTAACACAGTTAATTGTTATAATTTTAAATTACATTGTTAGTAAAAAATTTATATTTAAAACCAAAAAATAACTCAAAAACGGAAGAAGCAAAATTTCAGCTTCTTCCGTTTTAAATTTCATCGTAAATAAAGTAATGTAATTATCATTTATTTGCAATTTGGTTTTTACACCAATTAAATAAAGTTTCAGACATTTCGCTAAAATCAACCTGCCCACCGTTTTTAAGATACACAAAAATATCCACAATTTCCTTTTCATTTGGTGATACAAAAAGTTGCAGTTCTTTTTGTTTCTTAATGTAGTTTCCCGTTTGTTTAAAAACAATAGCCTGTACAACAAAAGAAGCAGATTTATACAAACCCCTTAAAATATCATCGCTCTTTTCGTGCAACATATTGTGCACACATCCATGAAAAATATTACAAACGCCAATTTTAATTGCTCGGTTTACGGCGTCCTCATCAACTGCCGATAATACATCATTCAAACTGCCCTTTAAGGGTGTAGTGTCATAGCAAAACTGAAAAAGGTCAGATGGTTCCCAATTCAAAATTTCTTCTTTACCCGAAAGAAAACCGCAAATAAGTTCTCGGTTAGGTAGCGTGTCCAACATTGCGCTGTAACTTTGAATATCCTCGTGCGACAATTCATCAAGAATAACAACAATATCAATATCGCTTGTGTCACGTGCTTCGCCACGTCCATAACTGCCTTGCAAGCCAACAAACCATACACGATTTTTAAACGTGTTATTTAGTGTGTGTAGAAAAATATCTACCCAATTTTTAATGTCTATCACTTGGCATTCTCCTTCATTAAAAAAAGAAAGCATAAACATAATAGTTTATACTTTCTCTTCTGGCGGAGAGAGGGGGATTCGAACCCCCGGTGCGCTATTAACGCACACACGATTTCCAATCGTGCGCCTTAGACCAGCTCAGCCATCTCTCCAAAGACTTAAATCATTATACTAAATGTATCATAAAAAATCAAGAGTAATTTTCAAAAGTATTGAATTTTTATTATTATTCCAAAATAGATACGTTTTTCATAATTATTTCTATGCCATTTGGTGAGATTATTTTTATAGGCAACCCCGTTTGACCTATAAAAAGCTTATACTTATATCCATTTATATTTCCTGAAATATACAATTCATCATTCAAACTAGTTACATTATCTGCTTTTAAAGCGGCATCCTGTAAAACCAGATATAAAAAAGACGCTATAACCCCTTGCGACGATGTAGAAATATCCCTTTTATATTCAAGCCCATTATAATTCATCTTCATATTACTATTTGAAAATTCTATAGCCATACCCTCAATATTTTGCGGTTTTATAACCTCCATTTTCATGTTGCCTTTATTATCCACCTTTACATAACATTCGGTTGAATAATCATTTAAATTCATAACAGCATTAAAAGAAAGCCCCTTAGTAACAGCAATTACTTTGGAGCTTTCCTTTTTACATCCACACAAAAATACAAAAATCAGACAAAATGCGAAACATATAATTTTTTTCATTAAAGAGCTCTCCCTTTTTAAAGCTCTTCTATAATATCAGATGGCAACATACCTCTTTCACCTTTTTTTAGCGCCGCTTTATCCCCAGCACTACCGTGAAGAAAAACAGCCGCCTTTGCAGCATCAAGCGGATTCATCCCCTGAGCTAATAACGAGACTAAAATTCCCGATAAAACATCACCGCTGCCACCCGTAGCCATTCCCGGATTGCCTGTGCAGTTAAAGAATATTTCACCATTTTCAGACGCTACTATTGTATTCGCACCTTTTAACACAAGTATACAACCATATAACTTGGCAAAATCACGGGCTATTTCTATGCGGTTTTCTTCTATTTCCTTTATACTTTTTCCGGTAAGTCTTGCCATCTCTCCCGGATGTGGAGTAAGTATTATAGGAGCTTTACTTTGCTTTAATAATTCTATGCGGTCACAAAGTGAATTTATTCCGTCAGCATCCAAAACAAGTGGAACCTCGGCTGTTTTTATAATATTTTCAACCAGTTGTTCAACACTTTTTCCTTTACCGACACCGCAGCCAAATAATATTGCGCTTGACTTTTGGCTTACATTTTCTATATCTATACTTTTAAAGGTTCCGTTATCACTCTGTTCGACCGGAATACAAACCGCTTCCGGTACAGCCGCAGTAAAGGCTGGATATATACCGTCACACAATACACATTTTGCAATTCCTACACCACTTCGCAAAGCCGCACGGGTAGCTAATATTGCCGCTCCCGCCATACCGTAACTGCCGCATATTATTAAAGCGGTACCAAAATCACCCTTGTTACAGTTGTGCGGTCTTTTAGGAAATTCGGGTTGTTTTATGATTTCATAACTAAACTCTTGCGGAATAACACCTATATCGGCAACAACTACTTCTCCACAATAATCAGAACCTTGAGGCAATACAAAACAGGGCTTTAGCGCAATAAATGTTATTGTATAATCTGCTTTTATAGCAGTAGATAAAACCTTGCCGGTATCACTTTCTACTCCGCTTGGTATATCTATAGCAATTTTTATGGCACACTTTTCATTTACCTTATTGAATATTTCGCAAAGCTCTGCACTTGGCGCTCTGTTTAAGCCTATACCAAACACAGCATCTATAATTATATCGTATTCACCGTCAATACCGTCTGACTTTTTAATAAATTCCAGTTTATTATAATAATATAATGCATCCTCTGTAACAGGCATACCGCTTGTTAAAATAACGGTAACATCGCAACCATGCTCATAAAGCAGTCTGGCTATAACAAATCCATCGCCGCCGTTGTTTCCGTTTCCGCAAAGCAGGGCGATTTTTTTATTTTGGCAATCAAATTTATTTAATATTATTTCAACTGCAGTACAGCCCGCTTTAAACATTAATTCTCTAAAAGAAAAAGCGCCGCTTTCAACAGCGTTTTTCTCCGACTCTTTTATTAAAGCCTTTGTCAACACCTTCAAACCGACGCACTCCTTTATTCTTATTTAAAAGCACTGTTTGCAATGAATTTGGGAACAAATTTAACTATTGCACCACGTAATCTTT
>JAZREW010000181.1:0-6085 GCA_045661005.1 Acutalibacteraceae bacterium
AAAAACGCCGCCACCAACTGAAGAAGAACTAAAACGGCTAGAAAAGGTCTATGCAGAATGGAAAGAGAAGAGCCGGCAATTATGGGAAAAGATGGAAGAGGAAGAGGAATGGAACTAATAGAGGCTAACCCGGTCCCGGAAGTGTGCGTAGAGTGCGAAAAGATGCAGGCACAGTATTGGGCGGCAGATGATGAAACAAAGCTAGAAATGGAGCGGCAAGGGTTCTATTTTGATTGTGGGGCGTGTGAGCACGGCGGAGAGCGGTTTATTATCAGCCGCAAAGATAAGTTAGTAGCTGAAAGAAAACTAGCAGAGAAAGCCGTCAAACGCCTAATAAATAGAATAGTTGAGATTGATAATGAGTTAGAAAGTATGGAATGATATTTTCCATTAGAAATCAAACAGTCATTTCGTAGCCAGTTGAGCCAGGTATATACGGATTTTAGAACAGAAAATATTTTTTTCCCATAATATACCCGGGGGGTAGCTGCGGCGAACGGAAAAAAGAAAAAAGTTTGGGCGTTTCTAGTAAAACTACTAGAAATAATTTGCATAATGTATTGACAAGGTTGAGAATACTCCCATAGAGTATCACCCGCCACGGCGTAGTATCGTTGTGGCGGGTTATTATTTTGTCAATATAGGTGGAATTATACTAGCATAAAAGGAGTAAAAGAAAATGAATGATAAAGAACTAATTTAGAGAGTTAGAGTGCTGAAAGCTATGGGATATATAAGAAATTACTATGAGCTAGCACAGCAATTACAGATAACAGAAAAGGGTTTATATAATTGGATGGGCGGATATTACAAGCTAGGATATAGTAAAAAATGCTAGCTAAATAAAATACTAATAGAAAGAGGGTTATAATATGGCGTATTCAAAAGAAATGATAGAGTGGCTACACGATACAGGAAGAATGCCAGATTGGGCGTATTTCCAATAGAACGGTAAAACCGCACAAGAGAACTATGTAGAAGCAACCAAAAGAGCTAGAGAAAGAATACTAAAGAACTACTATGAAGAGAAAGAAAGAGCAAAGAAAAAAGAAGAAGAAAAGAAACAAATGAAAGAACTAGAGAAACAAATAGAAGAACAGGCGGAAGAAACAATAGGAAGAGTGCTAGAAGAACTACTAAAAGGGTTTAGCCAAAAGTAAAAGAAAGGAGTGTATCACCTTGTCAATAGAAACAGAAGTATGGAAATAGCTAGACTAGCTAAATAGATACTAGATAAGCAATTTAGGAAGAATAAAAAGCCTAATAGGTAAAGAAAAGATACTTGCAACATCAGCAGACCACGACGGTTATTTGCGTGTAAAGTTGAGCGATTTGCCAATAGCAAAAGGAAAGTATCAGCGAAAGGATTATAGAATACATAGATTAGTTGCAAAGTATTTTTGCGAAGATTACGCAGAAGATAAAGAAGTGCATCATAAAAACTTGCGGCGATGGGATAACCGGGCGGAGAATCTAATTTGCCTAACTAAAGCGGAGCATAGAGAGCTACATAGAAAACTGAAAGAGTAGGAGCGTTATAGTAAAGCTGAAGAGAAAAGAAAAGAGGGCGGGAAGAAATGAGTAGTGTGCCGAATTAGAGAACAATAACCGTAAATAAAGAAAAGACGGATAAGAGCCACAGATACACCGCAAACAATCTAGCCGCACTAGACGAAGCCGCCAGCCGCCTGCAGAGTAAAGGCGGGTTCAAGTTGTATATGTATCTAGCGAAGAACCAGAACAATTACAGTTTCGCATTATCAAGTGCAGACTTTTGTGCGTGGAGTGGTTTAGGAATGACCGCATACAATACCGCATTTGAAGAGCTGAAACAGCAAGGCTATTTGATACCGAAAGATAAGAGCAAAGTAAAAGAAACAGTATTTATTTTCTATGATAAATCATAGCTAGAAGTAGAACAAGAAGAGATTATAATAGAAATACCAAAGTAGAAAGTAGAAGAGTTATAGAGAGTAAGCAAAGCAATAGATAGTTGCGGCGGGAAAGATGGGTTTATATTCTAACAGCGTTATATTACGGTGATATAACGGCGTTATAATACAGTAAAATAACAGCGTTATATTACCGTAAATAAAGAAACAATACAAGGATAATACAAATATATATTACAGAGATAGAAATAGTGTGGTGGAATAGTAAAGTATCAAAATAACCCAATAGAAAAAAGTATAGTGTAAAAGCGTCAAAATATATTGACAAATACTTATTTTGATAGTATAATCATAGTATCAAAATAACATTAGTTATAATGACACAAGGGGGAACAGAAATGGAAAACTATTTCACCTATAAGCGTATCTCAACCAAGGAAGAAAGAGGTATGCAGAAGTATAACAGACAGGAAACAGCACTCAAGAAGTATGCAAGCGATAACGGTATAGAGTATGTAGCAGAGTTCCAAGAGGACGAAAGCGGAAAGAGTTTTGATAACCGCAAGGAATGGAAACGGCTAGAGCGGCTAGCACAGCCGGGAGATACGATAGTTTTCAAAGATATTAGTAGATTTACTAGAGAAGTAAATAACGGCTACAAGAAATATATGGAGCTATTGGAGCGGGGTATAGAGCTAGTATTTATTGATAATCCCACAGTAAGCACTAGCTATATCAAACAGCTATTGAATGTAGCAGAGAAGCAGAACATAGTAGCAAGAACAAGCCTAGAAAGCACAGTAAAGCTATTGCTAATCGTAGAGCTAGACAGAGTAGAGCAAGAAAGAATTATCCTAATCAATAGAATAAAGAACGGCATAGCCGCAAGCGAAAAGGCACAAGGTAGAAAACAGGGAACACTAGATAAAATGACCGATGAACTAGAAGCAGATATAAAAGCGTTCCTAAATGATAGAACTATAAAGCAAGTTGATTTGATGCAGAAGCACGGCATTAGTAGAAACACGCTGAAGAAATACATAGAAATCGTAAAAGAACAAGCATAAAATACGGCGGCGGTAGATATAAGGTTTATAATGCAACTGAAATTATAAACCAAAACCGCCGCCCAAGTATTGATTTATCATTTCAGTTGTATTATAATCCTTATATCGGTAAATATAGAAAGGCGGTTTTACAATGGCTAACTACAAAATCAACCAGAAATCTAAAAGCATTTCCGTTTCCGGCGTGCTGACTGAAACTGAAAAAGAAATCCTCTCTACTTACATCAAGAGCGGCTATGTAGTGAGAGAAAAGCGGCAGACCAACGCCGCAACAGTCAAGGACGAAGATATCCTCGCATACTTTGATGAAAAGAAGGACGAAGAAGGCAAGGCAAAGTATGAAGCTGAAAAGTCCAAGAAGAAGATTGACAAGAACGGCAAAGAGCGGAAAGCCGGTTTCCTCGTTGCACTGAAGTGGTTCAAGGACAACTATGCAGAAGCTTACAAGGAAATCAAGGCGGGCAAGAAGTAAGAACAGACCCCGCCACCAATAGCAGAGTATAGCGGCGGGGGTTTTTATAATCCCCGCCGTTGTTCGTGTTTGAATATTTCAAAATCCGTGAGAGCCCGCCAGAGCCGTCAGGACGGTTTTTTATTTCCGGGAAAGGTTGGAGTATCACAAACGCCAAAAAAGGCGTCCTAGAGCCACCCACAGACCCGCCCAAACGCCATTGACATCCCCGCCACGGTGGTGTATTATCATTTCAAGTAAAAAAACCTATTGATAAAATAACGCCAGTTGAAAATATGCGGCAGGGGGTTTTAGTATGCGTGAGTTTATACCGGAGTATCTCGGCAGGTTCTATGACGAACTAACGCCGCAGGAGTTCTATAGAGCTATCTTTCCAAAAGGTGAGCTAGAAGAGCGGGGAAAACAGGAACACGGAAAATATAATGCTATCGCCGTAGAGCTATTACCAAAAGAAGAGAATAGCGTAAATGCTCGCCGCCATATAATTACCGATGATTTGCGGCTATTGGATGAATTATTGAAAAGTGATAATTTCATAATCATTAGTCCTATAAGCTATGCAGGAAGAAGCAGAATAGCAGCAAACGCAAGATTTATTTATGCTATTACTATTGATTTGGATGGAATAACAGAAGAACACTATTTGACGGATTTATTTTTTCAAATCAAAAACGGATTTATACCAGAGCCTACATACATAGTTTTTAGTGGAACAGGAATACATCTATACTATCAACTAGAAAAACCTATACCGTGTTTCAAGAATATAGTAAAACAATTAGCAGAGCTAAAAAAGGCACTAACTAAAAAAATATGGAACAGATACACTACAGAGCTATACGATAAGCCACAAGTAGAAAGTTTATTTCAAGGTTTTAGAATGGTAGGCGGTATTACAAAGGACGGAAATAGAACCAAAGCGTTTTCTATTGGAAAGATAGTTAGTATAGACTATCTAAATAGTTTTGTAGAAGAAGCGGCAAAGGTAAAAGAATATACTTATAAAAGCCGTTTGACATTGGCTGAAGCACAAAAGAAATATCCCGAATGGTATCAAACTAGAATAGTAGAGCAGAAACCGCGTGGCGTATGGACTACTAAAAGAGATTTATTTGATTGGTGGGTTAGGCAGATAAAAAGCGGGGCGGCAGTCGGTCATAGATATTTTTGCGTTATGGTATTAGCTATTTACGCAAAGAAAGCGGGAATAGATAGAGAAGAACTAGAGCAAACCGCATTTGAGCTAGTAAAACCGTTTGACGGTTTGAGCCAAGAGGAAACAAATAGATTTACTAGAGAAGATGTGCTAGCGGCGTTAGAAATGTATAATGATAATTACATTACATTCCCAATAGATAGTATAGTAAATCTAACTGATATTCCAATAGAGAAAAATAAGCGAAACTATAGAAATCAAAATACTCATTTGATGATTGCTAGAGCTACTAAAAAGGTTTTGAAAGATGTGGGAGAACTGAAACCAGAGGGCAGACCCAGTAAAGAACAAGAAATAATAGAGTGGCGGAAGTATCACCCAAACGGTAGCAAAGCGGAGTGTATTAGTGATACAGGTATATCAAAGCCGACAGTTTATAAATATTGGGAAATAGCTAGTCCCAAGGGTTGATTTCTCATTCAACCGGGTTTATAATGGGGTTTATCAATCAACCGGGTTGTAAATGGGGGTTTAGTATGGAAAAACAGTATCTTACAGTCAAGGAGTTTGCGGATTTAGCGGGTGTTTCGGTTCAAAGCGTGTATAAAAAGCTAGGAAAGGCTAGCAACCCCATTCAACGGTATTTCACCGTAGTTGAAGGGGTGAAATGCATTGACCGCAAGGCGTTAGATATTCTATACGCAAACAATAATACGCCAGCTGAAGAAGTAGAAGAAGAGCCGCAGGAAGTTAGAGAAGAACCAAAGCTGAAAGATAGCACAAGTAGGCTATTGGATATTTTAGAAATGCAGTTAGAAGAACAGCGGCGGCAATTACAAGAAAAAGATAATCAGCTAGCGGAGCAGAGCAAGCAAATAAATAGTTTGCTAAATAGACTAGAAGAGTATAGTAAAATCATAGACCAACAACAAAAACTGACCGCAATGCAAACGCAAGCACTACTGACCGCAGAAACAAAGACGGAAGAAGTAGAAGAAACCGTAGAGCCAGAAGAGAAGATAGTAGAAGAGCCGCCACAGAAAAAAGGTTTTTGGCAAAGACTATTTAGAGGATAATAAGCTATGAAACATTATTTTCCTATTGATGAGCCTACACCAGAGGAGCGTTTTGCAAAGCTGACCGAAGAGGAAAAGAAAGAATACTATGTAGGTCAAAAGGAATATTGCAGAACAACCGCAGATAGTAAGCGGGTTTTTACAATGAAAGCCGCCCGCCGCTATGAATACGAAAGTTTGCGGGTAGTATTGCGGTATCTATTGGATAGCGGAAAACTAGATTATTTTGGAAATGAGAAAGATTTTATAAGTTTCCAGAACATTATGAGAGTATTAGAAGAAAAAACGCCGCCACCAACTGAAGAAGAACTAAAACGGCTAGAAAAGGTCTATGCAGAATGGAAAGAGAAGAGCCGGCAATTATGGGAAAAGATGGAAGAGGAAGAGGAATGGAACTAATAGAGGCTAACCCGGTCCCGGAA
>JAZREW010000182.1:0-3355 GCA_045661005.1 Acutalibacteraceae bacterium
TCACAGAACGACATGGCTACGATCCGACTTACGTCAACTCCAACCTCTACAACCGTAGTAGCCACAAGCAATTGCACTTCACCGCCGGCAAAACGGCGCATAATATCTTCCTTTTCCTTAGAACTCATTTTGCCGTGTAAAAGCCCTACCGAATAATCCTTAAACTCATTCTGTTTTAGCTTTTCAAAATATTCAGTAGCAGGTACAATATCCAAGGTTTCGTTTTCGTCTACTAATGGGCAAATCACATACCCCTGTCTGCCCTCATCTAAAAATTTCTTTATATAGTTGTAAATACGTGTTCTATAAGATGAATCCACGTAATATGTATCCACCTTTTGTCTGCCTTTTGGATATTCATCAATAATACTAATATCCAAATCGCCGTATAGTATAAGACCTAATGTGCGTGGAATAGGCGTTGCCGACATAACAAGTGTATGCGGATTTTCACCTTTAGATGATAACTTTCCACGTTGTGCTACGCCAAATCGGTGTTGCTCGTCTGTTATAACTAGTCCCAAATTCTCAAATTCAACATCGTCTACTAACAAAGCGTGCGTACCAATAATAACATCTATTTCGCCGTTTTTAAGCTTGTTTTTAACATCAGTTTTCTGCTTTTTGGTTAGAGCACCTGTAAGAAGCGCACAGCGTATGCCGGTTTTTTGTGTCATTAACTCAAGTGTTTTAAAGTGTTGCTCGGCGAGTATTTCGGTAGGCGCCATTAGTGCCGACTGAAAACCATTTTTTGCCGCCGCAAACATAAGCGCCGCCGCAACCGCAGTTTTACCGCTGCCAACATCACCCTGCACAAGTCTGTTCATTGGTCTGCCCGAAGCCATATCAACAAAGCACTCATTAACTACCCTTTTTTGCGCCTGTGTTAGTTCAAACGAAAGATTACTGCAAAATTCATCAAAAAATCCGTTTTTAATTACACAACCCGCAATGCCACGCTTTTTCCTTTTTAAAAACGAAAGTCCCGCCTGAAGTATAAAAAGCTCTTCAAAAACAAGGCGTTTTTTAGCTCTTTCAAGGCTTTCAGCAGTTTTAGGAAAATGAATGTTTTCTATTGCAAATTTAATGTCGCAAAGATTGTTACGCTCACGTATATCAAGCGGCAACGTTTCAGGCAAATCAATTGCAGTTACCGCATTTTTAACCAAACGCTCTATAGTTTTAGAAGAAAGGTTAGCCGAAGCCGGATAAATAGGCTCTATACCGTTAAAACCCGTTTCCATAATAATGGGTGAATTCATTTTTTTATAGAAAAAACTACCGTCAAGCTTGCCGTAAAATAAATATTCACGATTAACCCTTAGCTTTTCTGCTAAAAAACGCTGGTTAAATAATGTCACCTCTATTTGCGCCGAAGAATCCTCTGCTAAAAATCTGTAAACCGTAATACCCGAACGCTTTTTAGAAGCATCAACAGGTGTTATAAGCTTGGCTTTTATACATACATTCTCAAAAAAAGGACACTCTGCAATAGGTTTTATATCTGTCCAGTCAAGATACGCTCTCGGATAATAACGCAAAAGGGCACCGACATTATCGATGCCCCGCTTTTTTAAAACAACAGCTCTTTTTTCACCAACGCCCTTTAAAAACTGAATATCGGTGGTGGCTGTTAACATTTAAAACACCTCATTCAACAGAAACAATGTAATAATATATTGGCTGACCGCCATTAATTACTGTAATTTCAGTCTTAGCGCCATATTTTTCCTGTATTTGTGCTTCAATAGCGGCAGCCTGTGTTTCGGTTACATCTGCGCCGTAAATAACGGTAACAAATTGGCTGTCACGCTTAATCATCTGTTTTAATAGCTTCATAACCGTTTTTTCAAGATCGGTATCAACAAAGGTAATCTTACCGCCAAGTAAAGCCATAAGCTCGCCCTTTTTAATGCTATGACCGTCAAACTCAGAATCTCTTGCGGCAAATGTTATTTGACCTGTAGTTATTCTTTCAGCAGCCTTTTGCATTTCAATAGCATTAGCTTCTGTTTCGCTATCAGGATCAAACGAAAGCATTGCTGTAATACCCTGAGGTATAGTACGTGTATGAAGCACTATTACTTTACGTGTACTAATCGGTATAGTCTGCTCTGCCGCCATTATAATGTTTTTATTGTTAGGCAATACAAAAACTGTTTCAGCAGGGGTAGTCTCAACCGCTTTTAAAATATCATCTGTAGAAGGATTCATTGTTTGACCACCGCTTACAATGGTATCTACACCAAGGTCACGGAACAAATCAGCCAAACCGTCGCCTGCACAAACCGATACAAAACCAACCGGCTTTGTAGGTTCTACAGGAGTATACGTCTCAGTAAGGTCAGCACTCTTTGTAGGCTTTTTACGTGCATTTGTAGCATCGTGCTTAGCCTTTTCGTGCTGATCACGCATATTCTCTATCTTAAGATTTACAAGCTGACCAAATGTAAGCGCATTTTCTATTGCATTACCGGGATGATCGGTATGAACGTGAACCTTAATGATTTCTTCATCGTCAACCACAACAACACAGTCACCAATAGTTTCAAGATACATTCTTAACTCATTGGGCTCTTTTTCACATTCTTCTGCACGGTTTACAATAAACTCAGTACAATAGGTGAAAGTAATTTCTGTTTCAAACTCACCGGCGGCATTTCTTGAAGATTCCTCTTCTGCAACCTCTTCTTTAGCAGCAGCTTGAGACTCAATCATCACACCGTCTTTCATTACAGAAAGCATACCCTTTAATATAAGAACAAAACCGTAACCGCCTGCATCTACTACACCCGCTTTTTTAAGCACAGGTAATAATTCAGGGGTTTCTGCAAGTGCTTTTTCAGCACCCTCTATAGCAGATTCAAAAACACCCAAGGTATCTTTGCCATCTTTATATGCTTGCTTTGCATATTCAGAAGCTACACGGGCTACAGTTAAAATTGTACCCTCGGTAGGCTTCATAACAGCTTTATAAGCTGCTTCTACACCTAAAACAAATGCATTTGCCAAATTTTCAGGTGTAACATTCTCATCGTCACCAATACCCTTAGCAAATCCACGGAAAAGCAATGATGTAATAACACCTGAATTTCCTCTTGCACCTCTTAAAAGAGCAGAAGCATTAACCGACGCTACCTTACCTGCAGTAGCACCGCTTAACTTTTCAAGCTCTCTTACAGAGTTTGCTAAAGTCATAGACATATTGGTACCTGTATCACCGTCCGGTACAGGGAATATGTTTAAATCATCGCATTGCTTGCGATTGTTGGAAAGATTGTTTGCGGCCGAAATCAAGGCCTTACGCAATATATCACCGTTTATCAAAATCAGCACCTCTTATTCCTTAATACCG
>JAZREW010000183.1:0-9515 GCA_045661005.1 Acutalibacteraceae bacterium
GAAGATTAAAAATCTTACCGTTAAAGGAACGGTTAAAGGAAGCGTTTGCACTACTGCAACACCTGTAGCAGGTTTGGTAGCAATAGCAGTTGGTGGTTCAATGGAAGATTGTGCATTTATTGGTACAGTATATTCTTCAAATGCTTCATCAACTTTCCAAAACTACCCTGCAGCTTCTGGTCTTGTATGTAATGTAGAAGGTGCATATTCTATTACCCGTTGCTATGTTTCAGGTAAGGTTGACGGTTATGGTCGTTCGGGTGGATTGGTTGGTAGCGTTAACGGTGCTTTCAACCTGGTAGTAACTAACAGTTATTGTGATGCTAATGTTACAGGTATAGGAGCTAACACAACGACAACTGCACCTACCGCAGGCGGTCTTATTGGATTCCTTAATTCAGGAAATATAACTTTAGAAAATTGTCATTTTGCAGGTACTGCACCTACTCCCAGAACTAACGGTATGTCGGGTCAAATTATTAACCATTATGCAGGCGGTAATTTGAACTGCATAAACACATATTATGACAGCGATAAAAACCCTGCAGAAGAAGCCGAGGGTCAAAAGTTTGGCATTGCTAAGACTTCTGCAGAATTCAAAAACGGCGATGTTTTAGCATTGCTTAACGATGGTATGGTTAATCCTTATTTTGAGCAGGGTGAAGATTATCCTGTACTATTTCCTCCTACACCGGATGACGGCACTATTAAGGATAGATATTTAAGAAAATACACTTTTGATAATCATCCGGGCAGTATAGAAACATATAATTCCAATCCTACCAAGTATCAAAACGATGGTTATTATATTGATACTTTTGATGGTGAAAAACGCATAGGCGCTCGTCTTTACAACTATGGACGTTATAACAACAATGCAATTTTAGCGCCAAGCACAGCTTATGCTAACGGTGCCGGCTACGGTACTGTTTACTCGGCTAACCTTGGTGGTGTATTCTCGTTTGTTGATGTTAGCGAAATTAAGTCTAATGGTTTTTACACCTTCTCGGTTGATGCAAAGGTACTCCACGTTGAGCCTGATGTTACTGTACAAATCGGTTTATTCAGAGCCACAGGTGCCGGTACTTATGGTTCACTTGCTTTCCAAGATTCAGAAGGTAATACTTATGATACATCTATAAAAACCACTAAACTTACCTTAGATAAGAAAACCGATTATAAAACCTATTCTGTTAGTATAACAGGTGCTGAAATTTTGGCATTCTTATCCAACTTTGGCGACAATGCAAATGTAATTTATTTTGGATTATATTGTCCTAAGTATATTAATAAGCCTGCATACAAAGATGTAGTTGGTATGGCTCTTGATAACTTTGTAGCAACAGAAACTGCAATTCCGGCTGATTATATTCCTGCAGATTCACTTCCTGTTGTAGATATTCTTAACGATAATTATGCAAAGAGCTATGGCGAACATTTATACAATGTTATTGAAAACTGCAGTTTTGAGGGTGAGCTTTCGGGTGCATTAAGTAATTTACCTAATGGCTTTACTGTAAGAACTGCTGGCAAGTCTGACGGTATGTTCGGTCAAAAATACCTTAGTGCAAGTGCTAAATCCGGAACTGTTAAGCTTGCAATACCTTTTAATTTAACAATCAACAAATTCTATACCTTTGGTATAAGCACAAGAAGTTTTGAAAATGCAAAATATTCCGTTTACGTTTCAGATAGTATAAACGGTGCACCTCTTTATGATGTGGACGACGAAAGCCAGAAGTTCCTTATTTCTAAGAACGGTAAAAACGGCGAGATTGTAAGACACGGTATATATTTCCGTAACACAATGAAGACCACTAATAAACAGTATCTTATTATTGAGGTTTCAGAAGGTACGGTTGATTTTGATGAAATTACATTAACCATCAAAGGTACAACAGAAAAGAACAGAAACTATTATGAAGATGTAAATCCTTCAAACGTTAAATTGTATGATGCGAAGGATGATACCGAAAAGGATGTTTCAGTACCTTTTGGTAAAACCATTTTCGATATAATTAGTAGTATAGTAAAGGAGAAAAAATAATGGCTGGTTTTAAAATGATGAGTAAAAAATTATTTATTGTAATCCTTTGCTGTGTGTTGGCGGTATCTATCGCTGTAGGCGGTTGTGTTTGGTTTTTGCTTTCAAGAAAAGGTAACGACACAAAGAAACCCGGTATTAATATTTTAACCGAGCAAGAAATTACAGAGAATGTTGATATTGCAGAGGATGCTATTGAAGAAGGTTTGGAAATATCTGACCAAGATGATATTGAAGAACCCGGAATAGAGTATATTTTAACAGTAAACAACAAGGATTCTGTTAATGATACCTTTATGGGATTTGGTGCAGTTTATTATCCTTGGCTTTATTGGGAAGATAACGGCGGAAGAAACTACACTGAAGAACAAAGAAAGATTGAGCTTGACCGTCTTGTAGAAAGCGGTACTACCTGGATTAGATGTGTTATTTATGCACGTCCTGAATGGTACAACAAGAATACAAAAACCTGGAGCTATTCCGGTGTACATTTCGATGGTCTTGTTAAGTTTTTTGAAGAGGTTGAAAAACGCGGTATAGATGTTATGCTCAACTTTGGTTGGGGTGGCGGAATACAGCCAGGATTTGATAGTAAAACAGGTAAAATAACCAATCCTGTGGTTAAGGTTTTTAATGATAAAAACTTGTATGAAATAGGGGATATTACCGAAAGAACCAGAATGTTCGGTGATTACTGTGCAACCTTTACCAAGGCTGTTAAGGATAAGGGTGTCGATTGCGTAAAATACATAACATTCTTCTCTGAACCTTCAAACAATAAGTTTATAGGCGGTCAGTATGGTACGCCTGAATTTGAAAGTGTTTATAAAACACTTGTTATTCCCCAGTACACAAACCTTGTTAAATCAGCACACGATGCATTTACAAAGGAAGGTATTCGTAAAGATTATAAATTTATAGGAAACAACCAAAGTACATATTTCTATGTAAATGGTTATACTTGGCAACAGTTAAAGCCATTGTATGATGCTACTAAGGATTATCTTGACGAATTTTCCTACCACTTCTATAACAGAACTACCAGCCCTAAGGGTGCTACTTATGATGATTTTAACTTTATGACAGAGTCATATGCTAACGATGTTTTAAGAGAAATGGGAGTTAAGACTAATGATACTTGGATAGACGAAACCAATATCATTTTCTCTGGTAATGAGGGTGTGTTCGCAGAGGAAAGCAAGGTAGGTCCGATTTATACTTTAAGAAACGAGCCTTACACCGCAACACAGTTGGCAAATGTTTGGTTAAGTTTCCTTAATAACGGCTATAAAACCGCAACTATATGGACCTTTACCAGTAACCTTTGGCCAAATTCACTTGAAAATAGCAGTGAGTTTATTAATGGTACATTTACCTGCGGTATTATGCCTAATCTTATGGACAGTATGGTGCCATATAATTCTTACTATACATACTCAATGATTTCTCGTTATTGCACAAATGTAAAATCTGTTTTTGCAGGTGACAATTTTGAGGCTAATGGTATGGCTACATCATGTGTTTATGATAAAGACGGTAACGTTACTGTTTTTGTTGTTAACAGTAATTTGTTTGATGTAGAATATAGAATGAATTTTGAAGAAGCTTTAGATTCAAAGGTATTATATCGTCATCTTTATAATCCTGCTACTTTTGAAGCAAATACAGCTGCCAAGCCTATAGGTGTTGATAAGGCTCTTATCAATGTTTCTGAAGGCTTTGTGGATAAAATTCCTGCAGGTGGCGTAGCGGTTTATACAACAAGCAAGAAGTAATTTTTTTGATTGGTGTAGCAATATATATTGCTACACCAATATTGAAAGAAGGCAACTATGAATTTTAATAAAATTATTGAATCGGTAAAGAAAAGTAACTTATTTGAAATTGTTTTTTTAGATAAAAAAGGTGAAGTTTTAAATGTATCTGCCGATTTATTAACAAAGACTTCAACCGATGATAAAGTATTTGTATTCAAGAATACAGATATTTTTGATGGTGAAGTCTTAATTTATTTTGATGAACAGAACGAAAAAAATGTATCTTTAAGAATAAATGTAGTTAACAATTCTGAATATATTATTGAGTCTGTAAAGTTTCCTATAGTGGAAATGCCTTGCAAACTTAAAGCAGATGGCGGAGATTCAGCTTTGTTTTGGCCCTCTATGGAAGGAACTCTTATAGAAAAGGCAGACAATAGTTATTATAGCGATGCGGCGGAAAAATTCGGCGGCGGTTATACGGGGCTTACACCCGGTCCGTCGGCAATGCAATTTATGGCGCTGTATTCAGATGAAAATGGAATTTACTACGCAGCTCATGATGAAAATTCAAATGTAAAAGATTTTGAGTATTATTTTAATGATGATAATACCGTTAGATTTGAATGTAAGCATTATGTGGGCGGCGTTAAATCATATAATATGCCGTTTGATATGGTTATAAGTGAGTTTGAGGGCGATTGGCAGGATGCGGCAGAGCTATACAGAACATGGCTTTATTCTTCTAATATGGCTCTTCCTGAAAAACTTGCAAACAGAACAGATTTACCGAAGTGGTTATTTGACTCACCAATAACATTGATTTATCCTGTAAGAGGTAGAACTGATAAGGATTGCGACGAGGATATGATACCGAATTGCTATTATCCTTATTCAAATATATTGCCTTATGTTGATGAATTGGCTGAAAAGCTTGAAAGCAGAATAATGCCGCTTATTATGCATTGGGAAGGTAGTGCACCTTGGTCTAATCCTTATATTTGGCCGCCTTACGGAGATAAAAATGATTTTGATAAAACCGTTGCCAAACTACACGAAAAAGGTCATCTTGTGGGACTATATGCCAGCGGAATAGGATTTACAACAAAAAGTGTAAAAGATAGCACTTACGAAAATGCTGACGCTTATTTAAAAGAGGGTTGGGATGTTTGTGCTTGCAAAGATAGGCATAATAACGATATTATTGTTACAGAGCTTGATTTTGTAAGAGAAGGCTATGAGGCTTGTTCTTTCTGTGAAAAGACTAAGACTACAACAATAGAAGAAGCTTTAAAAATTGCTAATGCAAATATTGATTATTTTCAAGCCTTTGACCAAAATCTGGGCGGAATGCCACACTTTTGTTGGAGCAAGGATCATGGTCATTCTCCCGCTCCGGGAAAATGGATGAGCGACAGTATGGAAGAGCTTTTCACCGATATGAACAAGGCAATAAAGGAAGCGGGCAAAGAAATGCTGTTTGGCTGTGAACTGGCTGCCGCTGAGCCTATGATAAAGCATCTTCCGTTTAACGATATACGTTGGTTTACAGCGTTAAGACAGGGAAGACCTGTTCCGGCTTATTCGTATATCTATCATGAATATACAAATAATTTTATGGGCAATCAAAACGGACTTGAATCTATGATTGATTTCCATGCTGCTCCCGATAATTTATTATACCGTGCGGTATATGCCTTTTTGGCAGGCGATACTCTCTCTTTAACATTAGGCGATAGCGGTAATATATCTTGGGGTTGGAATGCACCGTTTTATGACGATTTTCCTGAAACTGAGCATTTGTTTGAGTTTATGAAAGCTGCAAATAAATGGAGAAACAGTTTTGCTAAAAAATATTTATGCTTTGGTAAAGTTTTAAAAACCGAACCTGCTAATTGCGAAAAGAGCGTTTCTTTTGTAACAAAAGATGGCAGAACATTAGAGGATGCTACTGTATTAAACAGACGCTTTGAAGCAAATGATGGTACTATTGCAGAATTTTTTGTTAACAGAACATTTACTGCACAAAAGTTGAAGCTTGAATTAGAAGAAAGTGCAAAGCTATATAAAACACCGGAAGAAAGTACCAATCTTACAGATGAGATTGTATTAAATCCGGGCGAGATATGTTGTATTATTAAATGATATTAAAAGGTGATTGTGATGAGTGAATTATTCCGCTATACGTTTAATACTGATGTGTTAGAAGACGGTATTGTTATTTCAAATGATAAGGCTTTACCCAGAATGCATAATTTTGGGGCGTGGCCTTATATGGAAGAACCGTCTGCTGAATATGGTGACGGCAGATGTGTATTGTGGAATAATTTTCTTGCAAGCGCCGTAACTTACAACAAAAGCTTTCAAAAAAAGGATATTAACAGAGGTTCTACCTATACCTTTAAAATTAGATTTAAGGTTATAAAACCACTTAATGATAATGTTTTAATCGGTTTTTTCCGTTCTTCAGGTGCTTTTAACGTATTAAACGAGGGACCTTTAAAGGGTGTAGGGCCTTTTACCAAGCTAGGTAAGCCTAACGATGTGGCTTTAGATAGCAGAATAAAATGTATTGAGTATCCTTGCTTTGATAAAATGGATGATTTTACAGAAGTGAATGTTTCTGTAAACGGCGATATAATTTTAGATTGCATGTATGGTGATGGCGCCGAAAGTTTTGTTTATGTGGGTATTATGAATTTTACCCACAGAGATGAACCGGCAGAAGATTATATAGCTATTAGTGAAATTTCTGTAAGTGAAAAAAGCTCGGCATTATTTTTTGAAAAAATAGAATTCAATAATAATAACGATAATACTTTGTCAATTTCAATACGATTCAATCATAAACAAAGCGGCTTAAAAATTCATAACGATGAAAAACCTTTCACAATTAACGGTATGACAATTGCTGTTTGCAATACTATGCCATTAGAATTTGAAATTTTAAGAACTAATACGGGTAGTACCGCTATTATCAGAGGGTTTAAGCCTGAAAATAAGTGTGAAGAAATAAGTATAATCCCAGTGTTATTGGGTGTTTTAGAAAATGGCGAAAACGATGCTATTTACGGTGAAAATATTAAGTTTAGTTTAACGGATTTATATTATAGATATATTAAAGAAAATAAAAAAATCCCACATGGAATCGATGCATTTTTTAAATCACCGTCTCGAACCAAGATTTCTGTGTTCAACAAAACCCCTGTAAATAATGAATTTTTAGGATTTGGTGCCTTATATTATCCGTGGATTTATTTAACAGATAGAGACGGCAGAAATTATACCGAAGAACAGGCCGAAAAAGAGTTAGATTATTTGAAGCTTTCAGGTGTTCGTATTGTTAGAACAACGCTTTTTGTTAGTAGCGATTGGTATGATTTTGATAACAATTTATGGAAGATAGAGGGCTGGCGTTTTGACGCTATTTTAAAATCATTGTTAGAAATTAAAAAGCGTGGAATTGATATTTTATTGAATTTTGAATGGGGTAATTCAATAAATTATTCTAATAATGTTTTTGCAGACCCTAAACTTACTTGTTTTGATTTTGAAAAGCAGTGTGAGCTTTTCGGTGAATTTATTAAAGATTTTCTTATTATTTTAAAGGAAAAAGAACTTGATAATATTAAATATATAACCTTCTTTTCAGAACCGGGAAGCGGATATAAAGACGGTTATGAAAACGAAAAGGGGAAAGCACTTCTTTATAGATATAAAAAATGTATTGGAACTGTTCATAATACATTACAAGAAGCGAATATTAGAAATAACTATAAATTTGTTTTGGGCAATGTAGCGCTTGAAACAGAAATGTGGAATTCAACCTGGCATCTATTTGCACCTATTTATGAAGCTATAAAAGAATATGGTGACGAATGGGGTTATCACAACTATAATAAATATAATGGTTCGGTTGTAACAAATACAGCCTTAAACTATGAAAATATGATGACTCATATAAATGCGCTTATTTTTGAAAAGACGGGCGTTGATGCTAAAAATGTATGGATAGACGAGTACAACGCTACTGACAGAAATAACAGTTATTACACCTATAGAAACTCTTCTGGTTGGAATGCGATTCATATAATTGCCGGTATGGTGGCCAATATGAATATTGGTTATAAAACAGTTATGCATTGGACTTTTACAAATACCTTGTGGGTAGGTTCGCATGCAACTGCCGAAGATAACTGGGTAGACGGTTTTCATTGCTGGGGTATGATTCCAAATCAAATGAAAGAAGAGGAACCATATAACAGTTTCTATGCTTATCAAATAGTTGCTTCTCACATAAACAAGGGGAAAACATATACCGGTGAGAATTTCTCTGAAAGCGGTTTATGCTGTTCTGCCTGTGAAAATGATGACGGAACGTTTACTGCAATTGTTGTTAATTCGAATGTTTTTGAACAATCATTTGAGCTTTGTTTTGAAAAAGAGCTGGAAGAATTAAAATTTGAAAGATTTATTTTTGTGGCAAGTAAGGATTATCGTAGTAAAAAGATGAATGTAATTACTTCAGATAAAAAGATTTCAAATGTTAAAAAATCGATTAAAGATACTATACCGGGCGGTTCTGTTGCGGTATATACCACTAAAAGAAAGTAGGAAAAATAATGTCCATAACTTATCTTGAAGAAGCAAGAATATTCTCCTTGCAAACTAATAATACCTCATATATTTTTGAAATATATGAGGAAAAACCTAATTATGAAAATTCTACTTTAAGGTTAGCTCTAAGAAGTCTGTACTGGGGTAAAAAAGTAAACCGTGTGGAAGATTTTGCACGTCCTTTTAATTGGTATATTAACGGATGTAATGACGGCGGCAAACAATCGCACGAAAGGTTCGCAAGTGAGTTTGTAGGTGACGGTGGTATGTTCTATAGCGAGCCTACCTTGCGTGTGGAATTTTTTGACGGTGTAAGAGATTTATTTTTAAACTATTCATCTTATGAAATTATAGATAATGTTTTAAAAATCACTATGAAAGAAATAACTTATGATATTGAGGTTGACTTATATTATAAGGTGTTTGAAGAATTAGATATAATAGTAAGAAATTGCGTTGTAAGAAATACCGGAGCTAATAATATTAAGCTTGAAAAGGCTTTTTCTGCCACAGTAAACATTCCTTATGGCGATAAGTATTATCTTACTTCTATGGATAGTAAGTGGACCCACGAATATGATGTTCACCATACAGAAATAACTAAAGCCAGAACTGTTATTGAAAGCCGTGGCGGGGTTTCAAATTCTCAAAACTACCCTTATTTTGCTATAGATGATGGTTCTGCTTCTGAAAATAGCGGTGATATTTGGTATGGTGCGCTTGCTTGGAGCGGTAACACCAAAATTACCGTAGAAAAGGATATAATGGAACAGGTTCGTATTACAGGCGGAATTAGTGATGATGATTTTGCTTGGGTTTTGGGTGCGGGTGAAGCTTTTAAAACACCCGAATTTGTTTTCGGTTTTGTTGATGAGGGCTTTAATGCTGCAAATAATAATATGCAAAAATATGTTCAAACAAGCAGAGTTCCTTCGGTATGGAAGGATAAGCCAACCCCTATAATCTATAACGGTTGGACCTGCTTTCAATTTGATATTGATGAACAAAAGCTTATTCCTGTTGCAGAAATTGCCGCATCAATAGGTGCTGAATTTTTTGTTATTGATGATGGTTGGATGGAAAACCGCAACGATGCT
>JAZREW010000184.1:0-6689 GCA_045661005.1 Acutalibacteraceae bacterium
CCGATTTGAAGATTACGGCATAAACAGAACTGCTTGTTTTTGGATAGGTGGGTGAGTGAATGGCTAGTATTACGGCAAATGGTGCGAAAGGTCACCACAAGTTTACTTTAACTGTAACGGAAACTGCAACGTCTACAGCAAATAACACCTCAACTGTTAGTTTTAGTTTTAAATTAAGTCCAATTCAAACAAGTTGGGATTGGTCGGGGTGGAGCAGTATTAAATATTCCATCAAGATTAACGGAACGGAGTATACAGGAACTATCCCAAGCTATGATGGTTCATCTACAGTAACTTTAAAAAGTGGCACACAAACAGTTTCACATAACGCAAACGGAACTAAATCTATTTCTTATAGTTTTAGTGTTACCGATGGTGCAGGGAAAAGCTATACACCGGGTAATGCAAGTGCAAGCGGAAAGTTGGAATTAACGGATATTCCTCGACAAGCAAATATTACATCAGCACCTAATTTTAGTGACGAGGATAATCCTACAATTTCTTACTCAAATTCCGCAGGTAATAGTGTTACGGCACTAGAAGCCTGTATATCTCTTGATGGCTCTAGTATTGATATAGCATATAGAGATATTTCTAAAACAGGCACAAGTTACACCTTTGTATTAACCGAAGCCGAAAAAAATGTTTTAATAAACGCTACACAAAGCGGCAATTCTATTCCTGTATGGTTTTTTGTGCGAACTAAAATTGGTGATGCTAAATATTATTCTAGTTTAAAAAGAACATTTTCAATCAACGATGCAAATCCCATAGTGACCGCTAGTGTTGTTGATACCAACGAGCAAACTGTTTTATTAACAGGTGACAATACAAAGCTAGTTAAATATTACAGTAATGCCCTTGCAACAATGAGTGCCGAGGCACAAAAAGGGGCGGCAATAGATGAAAATTTGTATATCATCAGAAACGGCAGTAACACAGGATATGGTACAGAACACACCTTTAGCAAAGTAGAAAGCAATGTGTTTGCTTTTACTGCCGAAGATAGTCGTGGAAATATAGGTGAAGCGGAAGTAACACTAGATATGGTTGACTATATACCGCTTACTTGTTATACAACGAACAACAGACCCGATGCGTTGGGAAATATGACTATATTTTGCTATGGTGATTATTTTAACGGCTCTTTCGGGAAAGAGGTAAATACTCTATCGGTGATGTGCAGATATGCAGAAACAGGCGGCACTTTTAGTAATTGGATTGCTATGAACATCACCAAAGAGGATGATTCATATTATGCCTCGGCTGATTTCGTAATTAGTAACTTTAGCCAAAATAAATATTACACATTTGAAGCCTGTGCAATAGATAAACTTGACACAGTTTACAGCACAGATGAAGGTATTAAAAGTATACCTATATTCCATTGGGGCGAGAATGACTTTGTTTTTGAAGTGCCTGTAACATTTAACGCAGGTGTAAATAATGGTGGTGCTAGTGGTATTTCTGATGATGGTGACCAATCAATCAATGGAAGTCTTAACGTTACCGGGAATTTGCGATTAAAAGGCACAGGTAATTACGGAAATTATTTATTGTTTGGTGATTCTAATTATTGCTATATTGCCGAATTAACAGACGATGTAATGACTATTAAGGCAAACAAAATCAACCTTAACGCAACAGGCGGTGTAATGGTAGACGGATATGCAATACCGACACTTGTTAAGGGTATTTGGACACCCTCGCTTAATTCTAGTGCAATATCATCTTACACAACGCAGTATGGTTGGTATAGCAAAATGGGGCAAACGGTATCAATAGGCTTTTACATAAAAGCAACTTGCAAATCGGGGTATCATACCACGGCTATATCAATTGCAGGTTTGCCGTTTACACCTATGTATTCATCGGCAGGTGGTGGTATGTGTTCGGGGGCATATATAGCAGGCGGTCAAGATTTTCAATGTTATGTAGCCGAAACAAGTGGCAACATAACAATACGAACACAGGCTTGCAACAATACATCGTCAGCCAATCTTACTACATCTGCAAGTGGTTGTTGGTATCGTTCTGGCGGTGGCGAAATAACTTTAAGCGGAACAATAACATTTATATCAAACTCATAGAAAGGGTAATTAGAATGAGTGAATCAATAATCATTGGCATTTTATCTGTTATGGGAACTCTCTTTGGTTCTCTGTGCGGTATTTTAACCGCCAATAAACTTTCAAACTATCGAATTGAGCAATTAGAAAAAAAGGTTGAAAAGCACAATTCGGTTATCGAAAGAGTTTATAAGCTTGAACAAGCTGATGCCGTTGAAGAAGAAGAAATTAAGGTCATCAATCATCGAATTGCCGACCTTGAAAATTATCATAAATAGAAAGGAAGAACTATTATGACAAATTGGAAAAAATGGATTAAGGCCGCAGGGGTGCGAACAGTTAAAACTATGGCAGAAACGGCTCTTGCAATCATCGGCACAAACACCATCGGTATTACTGAAGTAAATTGGGTAGGTGTTGCAAGTGCTTGTGCATTATCGGGTGTAATTACTATACTTACTTGTATTAAAGGTTTACCCGAACTGAAAGGAACTGATGAATAATGGCAAAAGTATTTATTGGAGTAGGTCACGGTGGAACAGACCCCGGTGCTGTTGCTAATAATGGCTTAAAAGAAAAAGATTTAAACCTTGCGATTGCTCTCGCTTGCCGAGATGAACTAACTCGTCACGGTGTAAAGGTGGGTATGAGCCGAACCAAACACGAAAATGACCCTCTTGCAAACGAAGTAAAAGAGTGCAATACTTATGCACCCGATTATGCGGTTGAAATCCACAATAACGCAGGTGGCGGTGATGGTGTTGAAATCTACCACCATTTTGGCGGTGGCAAAGGAAAGACTTTGGCACAAAATGTGTTGAATGAGATTGTTGCTATCGGGCAGAATAGCCGAGGTTTAAAAACTAAAAAAAATTCATCGGGTAAAGATTATTTCGGTTGGATTCGAGATACCAAAGCACCTTCTTGTTTAATCGAGTGTGCCTTTGTGGATAACAAAAAGGACATTGCCATTATTGATACTGCTGCCGAGCAAAAGAAATTTGGTGTTGCCGTTGCGAAAGGCATTCTGAAAACTTTAGGCATCAAATGGGTTGCCGAAAAGAAATATACCTTAACTGCAACAGCATCAAACTTAACTTTGGCAAATGCAAATACTTTAAAAGCCGATTTAACAAAAAAAGGTTTTAGTGTTGTTGTAAAGTAGTGCTACCTTGCCGAGAATTAAGCCACATTAAGTTTTTATAATCTAGCAATATAAACGCTAGGGTAAACTTTAAAATTAAATACAGAGCAAATTAAAAAGGGATAGGGCATTTAAGCCTTATCCCTCTTTTTTTATTTAATGCTATCTTTGATTTCCTCAATTACATTTGAAACATAGTTTTTAGCCTCATCTGTTTTAAGTGTTTTTAAATCGCCCTCTAGCATTTCTAAAATTTCTTCTAGGATTGTTTTGTAGTCTTTCATATAAGCACCCCTTTTTGTTTATATACCTATTATACCACACTTTTTGTCATACTGCTAACTATATGTTACCGAATGGTCGAGTTAAGTTAGGGGTATGAAAAAGGTTAAAAAATTTTAAAGGAAATTAACCTTTTTAATACGTTTAATGTTATCGTGCCATTCGATTTCTATTGAAGAAATAATGTTTCGCCAAAAGGCTCTTTTGTTTTCTTCGTCTAATGCTTTGTAGATTTCTCGCCATCCTTCGTGTAGCACAGTTTCGATTTTACTGAAGTCTTTAGGCTCGGTATTTTCTTTTTCAAATTTGGCAAGCTCTATCTTTTCAATTAGTTCGTCATACTCTTTGTCGTATTGTTCAATACCACCTTTAATTCTGCCTTTTTTCCAAGAGTAATTAAGTCTTTCAAGCTCTGCATTTAGTTCGTCAAGGTCATATTTTAAAACTTTTTCTTCGCCCGAATCGGTGATTTCTACGGAGTTGATTTTTGCATCTTCTAAATACTGTTCAAAATTTTCAAGCAGCATCTTTTCAAAAGCATTCTCGAAAACAACCTTTTTGAAGTTACAAGCATTAGAAGCACGATGTTTAGGACAACGATATATCTTATACATATATGTTGGTCTGCCTTCTCGTACTGTTCTGTGCATATTACCTGATAACAACCTGCCACAATAAGGACATTTAATAAGTCCTGTAAATAGATATATTCTATTTTCGGCAGTATTTTCTTTGATGTTTCGCTTAACGATTTCTTGGATTCTATCAAAAGTTTCTTTGTCTATATAGGCTTCACAATACTGTGGATTGTCTCTATAAGCACCATAAAGCATTGTGTTTGCGATTAAATCGCTAAATGCGTGTTGTGACATACTAATGTGATACTTTGCGTGTAAATAAGTAACCACCTTGCGTTTGCTTTGGTAAGTTAAAAAGTGATTTAGTATATCTTCTAAAATTGGTGCGGCCTCGGGGTCTTTAACTACCTTTTTTCGCCCTGTTGCTTCATCTTTTGCATTCATAAATCCAAAAGGTTGAAGTCCTGTAAGCGGTTGTCCTGTTGCCGTTTTATATTCGTTTACGATTTTGATTCGTTCACCTGTTTGGTCGGCTTCCATTTCGGCAATAGTAAGTTTCATATTGACTAACATTCGCCCATTTGCGGTAGTAAGGTCGTAATCTTCCTCTGTTGTAGACCATACAACAGGGGCAATATTTTTCATAAATTCGTGATATTCTGCAACGGAACGGAAAAAGCGGTCTAGTTTAATCATTATTATTCTTTCAAAATTTCCTTTTTGTGCATCGTGCATCATTCGTTGCAGTTCGGGGCGGTTACGGATTAACTTTCGCCCGGACACACCTTCATCCATATACCATTCAACGATTCGCATATTGTGTTTTTTGGCATAGGCTATTAACTTCATTTTTTGTGCATCAAGTGACAAGCCGTGTAGTTTTTGTTCTGTAGTTGACACACGGATATATGCTGCCACAGGCTCAATCTTCTTCATCTTCTTCCACCTCTTTTAAAAGTTTTAAAATTGTGCAATTGTCACACTTATGTGCATAATAGTTTTCCAAGTGGTCTATGTGTCTTTCTAATTCTTTTATTTTTTCATCTTCAAAATTATTGTATTTCTCTGATTTGATGGCATTTAATTCGCCCTCTAATTTTGCGAGGGTTGCTACTTTTTTTATTGTACCGTTAATACTGTAGTACAAAATGCCATAAGAGATAAACATAATAAAACCTACAGCAACTAATGGGGCAAAAAGCAAACCGCAAAAGTCGTCTATATTTATATTACTTATTCCACCTGTTAAAACAATACAAAGCTCCACAAAATATATAACACCACATATAACGAAAAATGTTCTTTTGGTTCGTTTCCATTGTTCATTATCAAGTTCGTAATCTTTTTTATAAATTAGTTGTTCTAATTCTGTTATCCGTTGCTCTAACCTTTCCGCTTTTGATAAATCTTTCATTTTACTTTCCTTGCCTTTTTAAAAACTTTTGTTGTAATTGTGGTTTTTCTGTGAAGGTAAATTTTTCTGACTGTTTTCAAATTAGTACATAGAGTATAATCCCTTGTGAGAACACTTGTTTTGAGAGGAGCAGAAGAATTATGTCTAACAAAGAAAAACTTACACAGTTCATAGAAAACCTTACAAATGAAGAAATTGAAAAAATTATTTCTTATCTAGGAAAAGCTGCATCAATTGAAGAAATCGTTCCGCCTCCTCCTCAGAACAGTTTTCCGCAAAAGCGAGAAGTTTCTTTCTAGAATCGCTTAAACCGTTGCCATTCTCGGCAGCGGTTTCTTTTTTTCTTCTTCGCCTAAAAGATAACCAACAGATACACCAAAGTATGATGCGATTTTTTGTGCGTTGGCTGTAGATACTCCTGACTGCCTACCCATTTTCAAATCAGTCAGTATACCTTTACTCATTCCAATGTCAGTACACATCTTTCCCCCTTTGATTCCTTTTTCGTTGCATAGTGCAATAATGTTTTCGTATAAAGTACCCAATTCCGTACCTCCTTTTTTGGTTATTCCCACAAAAATACGGAAATCCGTAAATTTATGCTTGACAAAGTACGGCTCTCGGTACTATAATTGCATCGTAGCAAGTACGGAGTTCCGTATTTATCTTGATTGGTGGTACTTTCAGTATAGTACTTTAATCCGTACTTGTCAATGAAAAGTACGGAAAGGAGTGGAATTTTGAGAAATTTGTCTAAATTCAGTCCCTTTGGTTTGTGCATAAAGACCGAACTTTTACGAATTGGTAAGTCCCAAAAATGGCTTGAAGAAACTGTTTCTGAAAAAACAGGCTTATATGTTGATAGCGGCTATATGCACAAGATACTCACAGGGCGAAGAAACGCACCGAAGATTGTGCAAGCGATTTGCGAAATCTTGAACGTTGAAAATCCCATTAAAGAAAAGGAGTAAAGGCAAATGAAACCGAGTGGCGAAAAAATCCTATCTGTTCTAATTGACCTTTACGCAAAGCAGATGGGGGTAAAAGTAAATTACAAGATAGAAAAGGAGCAGAAAAAATGATTGAAGGAATTATAGCAGTAGCTTGTTTTGTATTTCTCGGTTTAGCCTGTGCCTGTTTAGGTTTTGGTTGGTTATCGGCAGAGAAGCAATTTAAAAGCGAAATAGCGATTCTTAAACAGG
>JAZREW010000185.1:0-6958 GCA_045661005.1 Acutalibacteraceae bacterium
CAATAAATTGGTGATGATATTGCGAATTGTTGGGTTAATTATATTATTATAATTTGAAAGGAATTGATTTTGTGAAAAAGTTTTTGAAATGTATGTGCATAATTATGGCTTTATGTATGGCTATATCTTTATGCGGTTGCGGCAGTTCTAAAACAGAAAGCGATTTTGAATCGGCTACAGATTGGGAAGTAGAAGGTTTAGATGATGCTGTTGTATCTGCTGACGGTGAAGCAGGTAATACAGATAATACCGATGGTGCTAATTCAGCAGCCAACAGCACTTCAACCGGAAAGACATCTACAACAAATAATACTTCTGATTCCAGCAATACAAACGGTGGATACAATCCATATGCAGGTATAGAAAAGTATAAAGGTAAAACTATTTCTTTCTTTACTTGGTGGAATCTTAAGGATCAAGAAAAGCAGGTTGTAAAAGATTTTATTAAGAAATACGGCATTAAGGTAGAGCTTCAGTATTCTGGTTATGAAGAATACACAACAAAAGTTACTGCTGCAATTTCTTCTGGTAAGGGTCCTGATATTGTAGCGTTAGAGCAGAGAAACTATTTGAATTTAATTAATTCAGGAATGGTTCAACCTCTAGACACTAACATTATTAATATTGAACAGGATAAGAAGTTAGACATCGCAAGTATGAATGCTTTGAAATGGAACAATAAGTATTATGGTTTCAACATTGCTAACAACCTTACTTATTCAACCTATGTAATGTATTACAATAAGTCAATGTTTGACAGCCAGGGCGTTACCGACCCGGGTACACTTTGGAAAAATAACAATTGGAACTGGGAAACATTTACCGAAGCTGCTAAGAAAATGACTCGTCGTGCAAATAATAAGACTATCTACGGCGTAACCAGCTTGGAAACCAGTTACCACGGTCTTGTACTTTCTACAGGCGTAGACTTTATGACAATTGATGGTTCAAACAATACCATTAAGAATAACGTTCTTAGCAATCAGGTTATCGATGCTTTCTGTTTGGTTTCTGAATTGCGTGAAGGCGGATATTGGAATCCTGATTCTGATACTGCAAGCTTTGCTAAAGGTGAGGCCGCTATGATGTTGAGCCACACTTGGATGTTTGAAACTTCAAGTATGCCAAAGCTTAATGATAAGTGGAGTGCAGTACCTGTTCCTTCACCAAAGGGTACCAGCGAAACTATAGGTGTTGAGCCTGTTGTTTGGGGTATTGCAAATGGTGCAAAGAATCCTGAAGCCGCATTATACTTCTTACGTTATTGGTTGGATGAAGACAACTCCGATTTGAAGAAATGTATTGAAAAAGAGGATTTAAGAGAGCTTTATGTATATTTAACCAACACAGAACGCAACAGAAATATGAGTGGTTCTAGATGTGTTGTGTCTTATTATGATGAATCAAGATATTGGAGCCTTATGTATGCGGCTCATCGTGGTGTAAATGATGTTCCGATTGAACTTAAGAAATGGTCTCCAAACCTTGATGAGACAATTGCTAAAATTTTAAAGAAATAATATAACTATTAACGGGCGAGTTTATATATCAAACTTGTAAACTCGCCTGTTAAATCAGATAGATAAAAAGGTGTGAAAGCGTTGAAGAAAAGTGGTATAAAATTAACTGCTATTGTTGTTGCAGTAACGTTGGTTATAACTACTGCCGTAGTGTTAATTAATAAAAGAACTGATGTAAGCATACAACAAAATAACGCCCAGATTATATCTAAGCAAGAGGAAATTTATCGCAAGTATTGCAATATGTTTCCTGCTACAGATAACGATATTGTATGCAGTTTAGCTGAATTCAATACCGGAATTAGCAATCCGGAAGTATTACTTGAGGATGGCCGTAGTGCTGTTTTGCTTGATAAGGCAACACAGGTAGGCTTTACAGTAGATGCTCCGGCTGATGCAATGTACCAAATATCTATCTCTTATAAAACCGTTCCCGGAAAGGATAAGGGAATTAATATAGGTTTATCTGTTGATGGTGAATATCCTTATAAAGCATTAGAAAATATTGTTTTGCCTAGAATTTGGCAAAATGAAACAGAAATACAAATAGATTCTAACGGAAATGAAATAGCACCATCACAAGTAGAAAAATTTGATTGGAATATTTATGATGTAATGGACTCTTCCGGTGTCATTACAGAACCGTTAAAATTGGCTTTAAAAAAAGGTACACATAGTATTGTTTTAACAAGAAACAATGAAGAACCAGTTTATATTGAAAAGGTGATTTTAACTAAACCCGTTGTTACCCCTACTTACAAGGAATACATAAAAAGCGAATCTTCAAATAATGGTGCGAAGACTAAAAATATATTTATAGAAGGCGAATCAGCAACAAAAAAGTCTGAAAAATCATTCGTTGGTAAAGCTGAAAGAAGCAGTATAAATGTTTCACCTTCTTCAGTTGCAGTTGATAAAATTAATTATATTGGTTCAAGCAACTGGTCACATCCCGGCAACTCAATTTCTTGGAAATTCAATGTTGAAGCTGATGGATTTTACAGTTTGGCTATGAATTATAAACAAGAATATGTTTTAAACGGCAACTCATATCGTTGCCTTTATATTGACGGTGTTGTTCCTTTTGAAGAAGCAAAGCAAATACCTTTTTCATACAATACCGAGTGGCAAACAATTACATTAGGAAAAGAAAATGATCCATACCTTTTTTATTTGAAAAAAGGTGAACACGAAATAACACTTAGCGTTACACTTGGAGCTATGTCTCCAATTAATCAATCTTTATCAGAACAGGTTGAAATTCTCGGAACCATTTATCGTAAAATGGTTATGATTATGGGTAAAGACCCTGATTTAAACCGAGATTATGATTTATTTAAAAATATTAAAGATCTTGATAAAACTTTAGAAAATTCTTACACGGTTTTAAATGACCTTGTAAGCAGTATTTGTCAGTTAACCGGCAAAAGAAGTGACTCTAATACGGTTATAATTTCCGGTATGATGGATACAGTTAAAAAAATGCTTGATGATCCTTATAGCACACAGTTATATATGAGTGATTTTTATGATAACTACTGTAGTTTAGGTGCTATATTATCGGATCTTACATCTATGCCTTTAGATTTAGACTGGATGGAATTTGTTCCACAAAACGGTTCTGTTTCAACAGAAAAAAAGGGCATTTTAAAGAGTTTGTCTTTTTCAGGCAAGCGTTTTATTTCTACATTTACTGAAGATTATAGCAGTTTCTCTGCAAATGATGATGCAGAGGCTGAGAATATATCTATTTGGCTTTATTGGGGTAAAGATCAAGTTCAGGTGCTTAACAACTTGATTAAAGAAGATTTTTCTATAAAAGAGAATATTAAGGTGGATCTTAAAATCACAAACGCAACTTTGGTTCAAGCGTTGTTAAGCGATAATGCTCCTGATTTATATTTGCGTATGGCTAACGATCAGGTAATGAATATGTCTATGCGTAGTGCTTTATATGATTTGAAAAACTTTAAAGATTTTGATGAGGTTTGCAATCGTTTTGCCAATAATTCCATAATACCTTATCAGTATCAGGGTGGTTGCTACGCAATACCTGATACACAAAGCTTTAATATGATGTTTTACAGAACCGATTTGTTTGAAGAATTCGGCATAACAGTTCCAAACAACTGGCAAGAATTTATTGATATTTCGGCTTACTTCTTCCACAACAACCTTCAAGTTGGTATGCCTAATACCATTAATACCTTTGCAATGTTCTTGTACCAAAACGGCGGTTCAATTTATAACAAAGATCTTTCAAAGGTAATGTTTACAGATAATACTTTTGTTGATGCTTTCAGAACATATACAAACTTCTATACAGAATATGGTTTTGATTTGACTTATGATTTCTATAATCGTTTCCGTACAGGTGAAATGCCTTTAGCAATAGCTGATTATACAATGTACAATACATTCAAAGTTTCAGCTCCTGAAATTGATGGTAAGTGGGCAATGGTAGAGGTTCCCGGAACTATTGTAAATGGCGAATTAAATCGTACAGATGTTGCAATAGGAACAGGTTCTTGCATAATCGCCAAATCAAAACATAAGGACGCTGCATGGACCTTCTTGAAATGGTGGTTAGGTAAAGAAACACAGGTTAGTTTCTGTGAAGAGTGTGAATCTATAATGGGTGCTGCTGCAAGACAGGCTACAGCCAATGTAGAGGCTCTTAAGAATTTGTCATGGTCAAGCGCAGATCTTTCTGCTTTAACTCGCCAATGGGCACAAACAAATACTATTCCGCAAACACCGGGTAGCTATTATACAGAACGTATGTATCAACAAGCGTTTTTAAGCGTTGTTAATAATGATAGTAATATTCGTAATACTCTTTCTAAATGGGGAGAGTTGGCTGACCAAGAAATAGACCGTAAACATAAAGAGTATAATGTGCAGTAATACATCTTTCAGGAGGGTAGATTATGCGAATTAAAATAGAAAAAACGCAACACTTAGTTCCACGTAATGATCGAATTATGGCTTATATAATGATGGCGCCGTTTGCAATATTCTTCTTTTTGTTTACAGTATTGCCGGTTCTTTCTTCTGTAATATTAAGTACTTTTAATTATGATATGATTACAACACCGTCTTTTGCAGGAATGAAAAATTATTTAAGAATGTTTATTTCTGATGATCTTTTTATGACGGCATTAAAAAACACCTTGTTTTTTGCTATTATAACCGGGCCATTAGGTTTCTTGTTTTCTTTTGTTCTGGCTTGGATGGTTAATGAGTTTCAACCAAAGGTTCGTTCAATACTTTCATTTTTGTTTTATTCTCCAACACTTGCGGGCAATGCCTTTTTGGTATGGACAGTTTTGTTTAGTGGAGACAGATACGGTTATTTGAATAGCTTTTTATTGAAATTAGGATTTACAAATGAACCTATACAATTTTTATTAAACGCCAAATACACTATGCTTATATGTATCATAGTGCAGTTGTGGATGTCTACCGGTATTACATTTTTGGCTAACATTTCAGGTCTTCAGAATGCAAGTCCCTCTTTATATGAGGCGGGCGCTTTGGATGGTATCAGAAACCGGTGGCAAGAATTATGGTATATTACACTACCAAGTATGAAAAGTATGTTGTTGTTTAGTAGTGTTATGCAAATTCAGTCGGCATTTTCGGCAGGTAATTTGATGGTACAGTTAACAGGTAATCCTAGCGTTGAATACTCTACATATACAATCGTTACACATCTTTCTGATGTTGGTGGTGTCAGATATGAAATGGGCTATGCCAGCGCCATTTCGGTTTTCCTATTTGCAATGGTGGCATTTACAAGATTTATTATAGGTAAACTTTTAAATGCTACAGGAAAGTGAGTGATAATATGAATAACAAAAAAGCAGGCGAATATCGTCGTTATACCCGTTCAAAGTTCGGAAATGTATTTTATTTTCTTGTTCTTGCAGCTGCTGGTTTATTTACTTTATTACCCATTATTTATATGTTAGCAACCTCTTTAAAACCATTAGATGAGTTGCTTATTTTCCCGCCACGCTTTCTTGTGAACAGACCTACAATTTCTAACTTTACGCAGCTACCAAAATTGCTTTCAAACTTGAATGTTCCACTTTCAAGGTATTTGTTTAACAGCCTTTTTGTAGCCGCTATAGTAACATTTTTACAAATGTTTTTCGGTTCAATGTGTGCATTTGTTCTTTCAAAAGTAAAGTTGCGTGTGGTAAAGGTGTTTTTTACAATTACACAATTTGCTCTTTTGTATAATGCTTACACATTAGCAATTCCGCAATACATTGTATTTATAAAACTTAATATGATAAATACTTATTGGATTTATATTCTTCCGGCACTTGCATCTTCTTTAACGGTTTTCTTGTTAAAGCAGTATATTGATGATGGTATTCCAGATGCTTTGCTGGAAGCTTCAAAAATAGACGGCGCAAATTTATTTTACACATATTTACATATAGTTTTGCCGAATATTAAACCGGCGTTAATGACGGTTTGCCTATTTGGTTTCCAGTCAATATGGTCTATGCAGGCTAATGGTACTATATATGACGAAGTTTTAAAGACATTGCCTTCTGTATTAACACAGATTAATGAAGGTGGTTTAGCAAGAGCCGGTAGTGCAATGGCGGCATCTGTATTAATGATGGTTCCAACCTTTATAGTATATTTTGTTACACAGTCAAACGTGCTTGAAACAATGAGTAGTGCCGGTATGAAGGATTAATTATAGAAGGAGAGTAGCAATATGTTTATTATAAAAAAACAAAAATTAAAATGTATACTTGCCTTCTTTTTCTGCTTTGTTATTATAGGCTCAGTTTCTATAACCGCAAGCGCTCAAGAGGAATTACAATCGCCAGCTTATACAAATTATTATTTTGAACAAAATGGCGATGAAAAGATTTTAGTAGAAGACCGCCCTGTATATGATTTTGAAACCGTTATTGACGGTAACACTTTAGGAACAGATAGCTTTTTTCATATAAACGATATGTGCGATTCTGCAAGCGGTAATATCTATGTTTTAGATTCAGGTAATTCACGTGTAGTTGTTTTAAATTCTGATGGGTCTTTGAATTATATTATTACTGAGTTTATTCTTGACGGAAAAAAATGTGATTTAAAAGAACCGCAGGGAATTTACGTTTCAGATAAAGAAGAAATTTTTATTGCAGATACCGAGGGCGAACGTATCCTTATATGCGACAAGCTTGGTGTAGTAAACAAGGTGTTAACCATCCCAAAATCCGATTTAATTCCTGATGATTTTAAATTTAATCCTATAGGTATGCTGGTTGATAACAGTGGCTACCTTAATGTATTAACTCGTGGTTCTTACTATGGCGCTATGCTTTATGATGAAAATTACGAATTTGTTGGATTTTTTGGTGCCAATACCGTACAAAGTTCGGTTATAGATAATATTACAGCACTTTTTAATT
>JAZREW010000186.1:0-4077 GCA_045661005.1 Acutalibacteraceae bacterium
CGGTGGTGCTTATGAGGATAAGGTTGCTGATATGAACGATATTCGCAAGCAGTTTGAAAAGGCATCTAAAAGGTTTTTATCCATTTATGGCAATCACGATTCAAATTGGTTAGACGGTGGCACTGGCTTTAGCAATAGAGAATTTTATACTCTATTGCAAAAACAAAGTGATTATTATGCAGTACACCATAATCCCAAATGGTATTACTATTTTTATATGGATAATCCAACTACTAAAACAAGAATGATATTCCTTGATAGTGGAACGCAGAATCCAAGTTACGCAAGTGATGAAATGTATTGGTTGCAGAATACAATAAACAATGCACCGAGTGGGTATAACATATTGGTTTTTGTTCACGTAATTTTTGTTCCCAAAAGCGGTGGTTCTTATAGTGACCCTACCACTTGGGAAATGACTACATTTATGACGAGTGTGTGTGAGTATTTAGATAGTGTTACCGATAAAAATGTAAAGGCTATATTTGGCGGTCATTCTCATTATGATTATGCTTCAAAAACAACAGGCGGTATTCCTATAGTCTTGATTGATTGTGATACAAGACAGACATCATCAGGCAATAATCAAACTTTAGGTTCTATCAACGAACAGGCATTTGATATTGTGACAGTGAACTATAAAACCAATACAGTGCATTGTGTTCGTGTCGGTAGAGGAACAGACCGAACAATTGAAAAACAGTAATATGATTTAATAGCCTAATTTTAAAGGCAGAGGAAAGCGAGGTTTTATAATGACCTTAAATGAAATGAAAAGAAAAGTGTTAGGTCTTATTGAAGAATTAAATCCTAATAGCAAAGATTTGACCGATGACCCCGATATAGCAACAAAGATAAACGATGTAATAAACCAAGTGCTTTATGAATTGGCACGAATGAAGAAAATACCCAAATGCTTTGAGATGGAAGTTAATGAGGGTGATGTGCTTACTCTTGCCGATTTTGAAAGAGAGTGCGGTTATGAGGTATACCAAATTGTCACTTTTGGCGGTGTAAAGTGTAAACGCAAGGCAAACGGCACAGCAATAAAAATACTTTCAAGCGGAACGGCAGAAGTAGATTGTTTTGTATATCCCGAGCGAATTACCGAAAAGACAAACGGCAATTATGAGTTTGAATTATCGGCAGATGCTTTAGAAATTATGCCGTATGGTGTTGCTGCCGATTTGCTTAAAAGTGATGTATCAGCCGAGTATGGCAGTATATACGCACAACGATATGAAACAATGAAACAGATGCTTGACCCAAGATACCAAACATCCAATATTACTATTGTGGGCGGTGTTAAAATCTAATGGCAGATACAATAAATAGGATTTACTCAAATTTTCGTGGGGTTGATTTCAGAGGGGAAGAAATCAACCTTATACGAAGTCCCGACAGTTTAAATGTGTGGAAGGATTACAAGGAAACCGAGAGCATACGCACAAGACCGGGGTTAGAACTTAATAAATCATTTACAGATGCTATATACGGCATCTTTTTTTATTGCGGTGAAATGATTGTACATAGCGGTACCAAGTTATACAAGGTTGTTGACGGAATAAAAACAGAACTGTACACAGGCTTAAATGAAGCGGTGAGCAACAGTTTTGTATATGAGAATGTATTTTACTTTAAAGACGGAATGCATTATTTAAAGTATGACGGAACAACGATTGGTAATGTTGTTGGGTATATTCCCACAACAACAATTGCCCGAAAACCTATGGGCGGTGGTACAAAGTACGAAGATGTAAACGTGCTATCTGATTACCGAAAAAACAGTTTTTTGGCAGATGGTGCATCATTCAGCTTTTTTCTTGATGTAATGAACATTGATGATGATTTTGCACCCGAGGTAACAGTTAATGACGAAATTGTTTCGCCCGAGGAATACACAGTTGATTATGCAGAAGGAAAAATTGTGTTTAAAAATTATGCCCCCGATGCACCTTTAACTGACGGACAGGACAATGTTTTTGTTTTGTTTAAAAAGACGGCAGAAGATGCAGAGGGAAACCCAAGATACCACGGCATAATTGAAAAGTGTACTATGCTCCAAGTGTTTGACAACAGGGTATTCTTTAGCGGAAACCCCGATTATCCAAATATGATATGGCACAGTAGCCTTGATGACCCTTCGTATTGTAGTGACTTGGATTATTACAAGGAAGGTATGGATTTAGCGGCCGTTAAGGGTATGGTAGCAGGTAACAACGCATTGTGGGTGTTCCGTGAGCCTAACGATTCTAATACAACAGTTTTTTATCATACACCATCAATTGACGATGAATACGGAAAGGTTTATCCTTCTGCACATTCAAGCATCACAACAGGGTGTATAGGCAAGGCGGTTAACTTTAACGATGACATTGTGTTTTTTAGTGAGCGAGGAATGGAAGGTATAAGCGGTGATGTAACAACAGAGCAGATTGTGGCACACAGAAGTGCAATGGTAGACCGCAAACTGACAGTCGAGCCTAACTATAAAAATATGGTGCTTGCCGAATGGGAAGGTTATTTACTTGTGTTTATTGGCAATAAGGTGTATTTAGCCGATTCTAGGGCAATGTTCCAAAACGAAAACCATTATGAATATGAATGGTTTTATTGGAGTTTGGAGCAAGATGTTATTTGTGCAACAGTAAAAAACGGCATTTTGTACATCGGTACTAAAAACGGCATTTACACTTTGACAGATAAAACGGCAGATATGGAAAGCTATTGGGTAACACCTTTAGATAAATTCAATCATCCTCACAAGTTAAAGACTACCAACAAAAGAGGATGCGTGTGCGAATCGACCGGGGATATTGCCGTATATGCAAAATTAGAAGATACCGATTTTGAGCTTATAGGCGAATACAAGGATATAACCGATTATTTTGTATGCCGTATTAAGCGAAAGAAATTCAAAGATATACAGTTAAAATTTTATTCTAACACCCGATTTAGCCTCGAAACAGCAACGTTAGAGTGCTTTATCGGTGGGTACATTAAGAGGTGATTAAATGGCAACCACACCAAACTATACTACACCCGATTATGAGGATGAAAGGGTACAAGCCGTCACAAATCCTGTTGACCAAATGGCGAATGAATATAACGCAAAAGTTGACGGAATGATTAACGATGTTGATAAATTCTATGATGATTTAAAAAATCAATCGCAAGAGTGGGCGGATAAACAAGCCCAAATACAACAGGACAATACCGATTTTGCCATTGAAAAGATTGAGCAGCAGAAAGACCAAGCACACAAGGACTACACCAAAGAACAATCGGGTGCTTATGTGGATTGGCAAAAGCAGAGCAATCAATACGGTATTCAAGCTGAAAAAATGGCATCGGCAGGGCTTAAAAATTCGGGCTTTAGTGAAAGCTCACAGGTTAGTATGTACAACACATACCAAAACCGAGTGGCAACGGCTAGAGAAGTTTTTGCAAGAGCAAAACTTGAATATGATAACAACATAAAAGAAGCAATGTTGCAGAACAATGCCGTTTTAGCCGAAATTTATGCAAATGCATATAAAGAACAGTTAACACTTGCATTAGAAGGATTCCAATATAAAAATCAGCTTATTATCGACCAAGCCAACAAAAAGATTGAATTTGAAAATACAAAGTGGAACAGATACCAAGATGTTCTCAATCAAATCAATACCGAAAATGCACTTGCAGAGCAGGTTAGACAGTTTAACGAAAATCAAGCTTGACAGACAGACCAAAAACAGCTTCACCGTGAGTTTGAGGCTAAAGACTCAGAACTTGACCGCACATTCCAAGCCGAACAATCATAAATCAATCGTGAATTTGAGGCTAAACAGGCAGAACTTGACCGCAAACACGCAATGGATTTACAAAAGGCACAAGATAAGGCGGCAAAAGAAAGAATCGAATTACAGCATAAAAACGATATGGCAAAACTCGCACAAGAGCATAAAAATGATTTGGCAATTCTTCAAAAAGAGTATGACGACAATAAAAAGTTGTTGAATGCATCGAAAATGGCAAGCACAAGCACGAAAAAATACTCTGCTCCCATAGGACCGACAAAAGATGGTGGAAACC
>JAZREW010000187.1:0-13360 GCA_045661005.1 Acutalibacteraceae bacterium
GCGAAGCTTTAAATTCTATTATTACCGTTTCTGTATGCACGCTTTGCATAGTGGCAGGATATGTTTTAAATTGTCTTAAATTATATATTTTAAGCCTTGTATTAAATGTTTTACCGTCTTGCTTTTTAATTCCTGTGTTCGCATATTTTTTAAAGGATAGCTTAGGCTTTTTAGGCTTTAAGGCTTCGTTTTATTGGCGACACGCTATTCCGCTGGTATTGCTTATTTTGCTTGTTGTTTGGTTAAGCGTAATAGCTTTAAGGGCAAAGTCAAAAACCCAAAAGCAGTATAAAAAGGTAATTGAAAATCTGTTTAACACTTATAATGTAACTAACGAGCAGAATATAACCGAAGAACAATGGGATGAATTTTTACAGAATTATGACCCTGCCCAAAGAATTATTGAAAAGGTAGAAAATCAGGAAATAAATGAAGGATAATAAGGTATTAAATATTATAGCTACAATTAAAACCGATTTTCCCACAAAGTTTGGAATACCAAGGCAAAGCGGTTTAATACCTGAGCTTAAAGCTAAAATTGTTTTCGAGAGTGAATATCGTAATGATGATGCTTTAAGGGGACTAGAGGGATATTCACATCTTTGGATTATATGGAAGTTTTCAGAAGCGGTAACAGAAAACTGGTCGCCAACGGTGCGTCCGCCAAGGCTGGGCGGTAACAAAAGAGTGGGTGTGTTTGCTACACGCTCGCCATTCAGACCAAATCCAATAGGTCTGTCTTCAGTAAAGATTGAAAAAATAATTCATAACACACCTGAAGGCACCGTAATTGAGGTTTCGGGAGCGGATATTTTAGATGGTACACCGATATACGATATTAAACCTTACATAGCTTATACCGATTCTCATCCTGAGGCTATAGGCGGTTTTTCTACAGATGTATTTGAAAATACGCTTAAGGTGGAAATTCCTCGAGAATTTAAAAATACGCTTCCTAATGACACGTATACCGCTTTATTAAAAGTTTTAGAAAACGATCCAAGACCCGCTTATCAAAACGATAACGAGCGTATTTATAGTTTTGAATTTGCAGGTTATAATGTAAAATTTTTAGTTGAAGATAATGTTTTAGTTGTTAAAAATATTAGCCGAATTTGATTGAATTGCAATAAAAAAGGAGCTATCCAAAATGTTGGATAGCTCCTTTATGGTGTTTTTAATTTAAAAATGAGCACTTAATCTTCTATAAAAGTAAAGCGCTTAAATGTTTTACCGTCTCTGGTTATAGTTTCATCCCACATATTAGCGGGTCTTACCCAGATACCGCCGTCACCGTAAAGGGCACGGTAAACCACCATTTCTTCAAGTGTTTCGGAATGCATGGCAATGCCTATTACTTCGTATTCATTACCTTTAAAATGACGGTATTTGCCAATTTTTATAGTGTTCATAGCCATTCCTCATTCCATACTGTAAGCAAAATTAAGATTGTTAATCAGTTTTTCTTTATTGTTATAATACATTGCAACAAAAGTGTTGTCAGTTATTGTTTTATAATGCTCGCCAAGGGCAGAAAAAGTGCCCGTTGGTTTTACAAGCGGAAAGCCGTTTTCACTTTCTTTTGCGGTTATAGTTTTAAATCCCAGCTTTTTATAAAGGGTGATTAAATCTGTACTTGCAGGGCGCAAAAAAAGGAAATCATCTGTAGAGCTTTTTAAATCGTTTATAAGTTTGCTCATATAACCTTTGCCACGTTCCTGCATTTTCGTGGCAACCGCAAAAACATAAAAAGCTTTTTTAACAGAGCTTTCATAAACAATTTCGCAGGGCAGGGCAAAAAGCATTGAAACTACAGTTTCGCCTATTTTTAAAAAACGGCAATGTTCAAAACAGTTTTCAAAAAGCTCAGTAGCAAATTCGCCGTTATCGTCATCAGAAAACACTTCGTTATATAGTGCTAAGCATTTTTCTAAATCACTCATCATTTTTCACCGGTTGGCAGTAATATTTTTTAAGAAGCTTTACAGGCTTATACGAAAGCTTTGCCTTTCTAAGACCCTCTAGCCCTAAATCGTCTTCACGGTTTATATATTTATAATTCAACAATTCGTTTTTTACAAATTCATTGTTTATAACTGTGTATGCACCTGCATAATCGTTCAAGGCTTTTTCAATATGAATATTAAAAATCTTGCTGTTTATTGCCGAACCCAAGGTGAATGCTACAACCTCGCCATCAACATAAATAGCACCACCGTTAAGGTTAAGGCGTTCCATATTGTTTAGCATGGTTTTAATACCTAACTTTTCACATTCAATTAAATCATCATAACGAAAGGCATTTTCATTGTACCATTTTTCAGCACACTCTTTTATATCCTCTATATTTTTTGGTGTGATTTTTTCATAGTGCCAATTGTATTTTTTAGAAAATGCGCTTATGTGATTGCGTTTGCTATGATATTTTTTGCCTTTAAGCTCTGCTAAGTCTGCGGTATTGTAAATATAATCAAAATCGTCACGTTTTTCGTTGAAAATATAATCATTTTCGAAACGACTTTTAAATTTTTCTAAAAGTGCGCCTTCTTGTACCCAAAAATCTGCTTTTTTGTTACCGCAGTATTCCTGAATAAGAGCTATGCCTTTATCAAAATCGTCACCAAACGGCAGGCTGAAAGTTTCTAAATTATCGTCACACGATTTCAGTATCAGCTGACCGTCTTCCACAGCCATCATATTATTGTAAGCGCTTTGCCATACTAGAAGATTAACAAATGAATGCTCGCAAGAAAGTTCTTCGGCATTATCGGTAAAAGAACGGTATATATCAATATCGTCAATCTCTATTTTTTTGAACTTAAGCATAATATAAAACCTTTTGTTTTAGTTACTTGATGATGTAGCCGAGGATTCGGTGTTTTCAGTGCCTGACTCTGTAGCAGAACCTTCGGTAGAGCCTTCTTCGGCGTTTTCTTCTACAACCTCAGTTCCGGGTTTGCCGAGCAATTCGCCTGAGTGTGCAGTACAAGCACCTGGCATGTTACTTTTTCTGTACCAGCCAACAGCCTTATCAGGACAAGAATCTGTAGCAAGTAAGCCGGTTGAAGTGCAATAATATTTATCGGTAGCGTAGCTGCTGTCAGTAAATTCTTTAGGCTCTAAGCCTTCATGTATTTTAGACATTACATTGCCCCAAATATTAAGCGCAATATAGGTATGACTGCTTGGTATGGATTGCAACTGCTCATAACCGCACCAGCAAGAAGCTACGTAATATGGTGTTCCGCCTACAAACCAAAGGTCATTTTGGTTATTGGTAGTACCGGTTTTAGCGTACATTTTCATATTTTTAATATAGCCCTGAGCTTTTGTACCTGTACCGTTTGAACCATAAACTACGGTTTGCAACAGGTGATTCATAACGGTTGCAGTGTCTTCGCTTATAGCCATTTTAGGTTGGGTGTTACGCTCTAGAACTGTATTACCCTTTTGGTCGGTAACCTTTGTATAAAGGGAAGGCTCATAATAAAGACCACCATTACCAAATATTGCAAATGCGGCAGCAGATTCAAGCGTTGTAAGACCGCCGTTTGTACCGCCCATGCCAAGTGGTGAAAGGTTAACGTCCTCTGCGTTGAGTGTTGTTACACCTAATTTTTGTGTAAGAAAATCGAAAGATGTTTGCGGTGTTAATTTGTTAACAAGATAAACAGGTACTGTATTTATTGAGCGTTCAAGTGCTTTTTGAACAGTCATATTACCAAGATACGAGTTAAACCAGTTTTTAGGTGTCCAACCGTTGTAATTTGCTTTAGTATCATTAACTATACTTGAGTAATGAACTAAATCTTGCTCTATTGCAGGTGCATAAACTGCAATAGGCTTCATAGTAGAACCGGGCTGACGTACAGCATCTACAGCACAGTTAAAGCCACGGTTGGTGGTTTTTTCGCCTATGCCGCCTACAAGCGCCTTTACGTTGCCGGTATAATCCATAATGGTAATACCGCCGGTCATTAATTTACCGTCTTTACCCTTTATGGCGTAGCTTTTGGTATCAAGAAATACAGATTCTGCAATCTCTTGCATTTTAGTATCTACAGTAGCGTAAATTTTATAACCGCTGTTATAAAAAAGTTTATTTGCGTGGGACTGCTCGTAACCGTATTTTTCAGCAAGGTCTTCCGAAACCTGTGTAATAAGTGCATCAACAAAATAAGAGTTAATGTTGTTTTGGTTAAGCACTCGCTCGTCTGCAGTTACGGTAACCTCAGAATTTTTAGCTTCCTCATACTCTTCTTTGGTTATATATTTTTGGTCGTACATTTCATACAACACTTGATTTCTACGTTCTTTGTTTGAATCGGGGTAGGTATCGGGAGCGTAATAGCTTGGACTTTTGGTTATAGCCGCAAGAGATGCACATTCGGCAATGGTTAAATCCTTTACGCTTTTTCCGAAATAGTAGTTGGCGGCAACCTCTACACCATAGGTACCGTGTCCCATAGGAATAGTGTTAAGGTAGCATTCAAGTATAGTGTCTTTAGAATATCTACCCTCAAGGTATCTCGCACGCATAATTTCTCTGACTTTACGGCTGGCTTTTTGTGAACGGTCATCAGTAAGGTTTTTAACCAACTGCTGTGTTATAGTAGAACCACCCTGTCTAGAAGAGTAAATCGGTACAAATTCGTTTATAAAAGCACCCATGGTACGCTTCCAGTCAATACCCTCATGCTCAAAGAAACGCTTATCCTCAATGGCAACAAATGCGTCTGCCAATCTTTTTGGTATGCCGGTATAGTTGGGGTCTTCCTTATCTATGGCAACTTTATCGTAATCTATCCAAATACGGTTAAATTCGCCGTGAAGACGTCTATACTCAGAATAATTGCCTTTACCATCGTCTACATATATGGTAGTGGTAAAATTAAGAGAGTTTTCAAGGTCCTCATCCATAGTACCGTCAACCATAGTAAACGCATAGAACATAAAACAACCTACAACAAGGCTAACTGTAATAAGACCTATTAAAAACAAAGTAAGTAAAACCTTAAGAAAACCTTGTTTTTTAGACTTGGGATTACGGTCTTTTCTGCCTTTCGGTTCGGGTTCATTTGTGTTCGAAGAAAAGCTATTCAGGTCGAAACTGGAATTTCCGCTTTCAAAGAAAGAGCTGGATTTATCGTAGCTGAAAAGCTCGGTTTCTTCATAATTGTTATGATTTTCAGAATTGCTGCTTATATTATTGTTATCCATAAGCACACCTCCGCAAATATAGTCAAAATATGTTGATTAAGCAAATTTAAAGTTAATTATACCATATATTTGTTAAAAAATCAACTTTGTAATATTAGTATGGGCTAAATACAGAATTTTAGACCATACAGGTAACCTGCCTAATATTGTTGTATTACACATGCAAAAAATGCTTGACAAAGAAAGACAAAGATGATATACTACCAAAGGTAAAATGCGTTGAAGGAATTAATTTTTATTCTATGCGGTTTAAGAGAGTCGGCGTTTGGTGCAAGATCGGCACGGTAGGGTAAAGTAAGTCTCATTCCGGAGCAGAACGGCTGAAACTGAAGTAAGCTGTTACGGCGTGCCCCGTTATCATGGCAAAAGGCTTGTTGGAGTCTTGTAGAGAGACCGTTTTTATTAACGGTAATCAGGGTGGTACCACGGATATTATTCGTCCCTGAGACTATGTATGTAGTCTCAGGGCTTTTTTATTAAAAAAATCCAACAAATATACTTTGAAAGAGTAGGTAAATACAATGAACATCAGAATTGCAGACAGAACACTTTGCAGAGAGGACAATACTTTTAGCTTTAAGGAAAAAATTGAAATTGCACGTCAGCTTGAAAAGCTGTGTGTTAATACTGTAGAGCTACCTAAAATTGAAAATGTTAAATCTGATATATTGCTTATTCGCACAATGGCATCATTTGTAAAGAAAAGCGTACTTTCTGTAGGCGGTGGTATGACTAAAGAAGATGTTGATAATGCCGCAAGTGCTTTATCTCAAGCAAAGTATGCAAGAATAAGAATAGAATTACCTGTTTCTACTGTAGGTATGGAATATATATGCCATAAAAAAGCACCTCAGATGATAGAAACTGTTAAAGAACTTGTAAGCTACGCTAAGGAAAAATGTGCAGATGTTGAATTTTGTGCAATTGATGCTACAAGGGCTGAAAATCAGGTGCTTTGTGATATTATAGCTACTGCTGTTGAATCAGGCGCTACTGCAGTAACCGTTTGCGATTCTGCCGCAGAAATGATGCCTGATAAATTTGCAGAGTTTGTTAAAGAAATTAAGGCTCAAATAGGTGCAGATATTAATTTGGGTGTAGCTTGTGATAACAAAAACGGTCTTGCTTGCGCTAATGCGGTTATGGCTATACAAAATGGTGCTACTACTGTTAAAACTGATGTCGGCTTGGGCGGAATATCACTTGAAACAATGGCAGGAATAATTAAAAATTGTGGTAATAGCTATGATTTTGATTCAGGAATTAAGTATACCGAGCTTCACCGTATTACAAAACAAATTAATTGGATAATTGGTAACTCTAAAAATGAAAAATCTGCGGTTACTGTAGCAGAAATGGAAGAAAACGGCATAAAGCTTGATGTTAATGACAGTATTGAAGCTGTGGCTACTGCCGTACTTAAGTTGGGCTACGACCTTTCAGACGAGGATAATCAAAAGGTTTACGAAGAATTTCACCGTGTAGCAGCTAAGAAAAATGTTGGCTCTAAAGAGTTGGATGCTATAGTAGCAAGCGTTGCTTTACAGGTTCCGCCTACATATAAGCTTATAAGCTACGTTGTAAATACAGGTAACATTATTTCGGCTTCGGCACAAATAACACTTGAAAAAGACGGCAATAATATTCAAGGCATTTGCATTGGTGACGGTCCTGTTGCTGCGGCATTTTTGGCTATCGAACAAATTATTGGTTGTCATTACGAGGTTGACGATTTCCAGATTCAGTCTGTTACTGAGGGTAAAGAGGCTATGGGTTCTGCAATAGTAAAGCTCAGATCAAACGGCAAACTTTATTCGGGTAATGGTATTTCTACCGATATTCTCGGTGCGGCTATCAGAGCCTATATAAACGCTGTAAACAAGATTGTTTACGAGGAGGCATAAACTATGAAATTATCTTTTTCAACTAAAGGTTGGCACAATAGCTCTTTTCAAGAGTTTTGTGATATTGCAAAGGATTTAAAATTTAAAGGTATAGAGTTACATAATATACACAATGAGCTTTTTACTGCTAAAGACGGTGCTTTTTATGATTATACCGCCGCAGCTACAGTAAGAAAGCTTTATGAACAAAAGTTGTGCATTCCTTGTATTGATACTATATACAGTCCTACAGTACCAGAAGAAAACGCACAAAGCATTGAAGAAATTAACGCTTGTATTGAAATTGCTGATAATTTACATATTCCTTATGTAAGATTAAAGGCAAGAGGTGATGCCGGCACCGAAAAACAGACAGAAATTATGGTTGAAACCATTAAAAGTGTTTTGCCTGCGGCTACCCAAAAGGGGATAGTGTTGTTGGTTGAAACAAGCGGTATTTATGCAGATACTGCGGTGCTTTGCGATTTGCTTGACCGTTTTGCTTGCGATAATTTAGCGGCTTTATGGGATATGTATTCACCGTTTTTCCTTAAGAATGAGCAACCCGAAACTACAATTAAAAACTTGGGTGCTTATATTAAACACGTTCATATTAAGGACGCTGTTAAGACTGATGGAAATATAGAATTTTGCCTTATAGGTGAGGGTGAAATGCCTATAGGTGATATGATGTTGGGTCTTCGCTCGGTTAATTATGACGGTTTTATTTCTCTTGAGTGGGATCCTAAATGGTGCGAAGAATTAGATGATATGGATATTATTTTCGCACAGTTTGTAAACTATATGAAACAGTATAGTGATACTTCAAAAAGTGATAATTCCCTTTATTACAACCGTGCTCATACAGGTAAATATGTCTGGGAAAAGGATAGACTTATAGATGCTACTTTTTCAGACGTGCTTGACCGTATGGTAGAAGAATTTCCCGATCAATACGCTTTTAAATATACAACACTTGATTATACAAGAACTTATAGCGAATTCCGTGACGATGTGGATAATTTTGCCCGTTCTTTAATTTCGCTTGGCGTTAAAGCGGGAACACACGTTGCAGTATGGGCTTCTAACGTGCCGCAATGGTATATTGCGTTTTGGGCTACAGTTAAAATAGGTGCTGTACTTGTTACTGTTAATACTGCATATAAAATCCACGAGATTGAATATTTGCTCAGACAATCGGATACACATACTCTTATCATGACCGAGGGCGCTAAAGAATGTAACTACGGTGAAATAGTGGCTGAGCTTTGTCCGGAGCTTGAAAATACAAAACCGGGTGAGCCGTTACACGCAAAGCGTTTGCCATTCTTACGTAACGTAATAACTGTAGGTTATAAGAAAAAGGGTTGCCTTACTTGGACAGAGGCGGTACAACGTTCTGCACAGGTGCCTGTAAGTGAGGTTTATCGTATGGCTGCTGCCGTTGATAAAGATGATGTTTGCAATATGCAGTATACATCAGGTACAACCGGATTCCCTAAAGGTGTAATGCTTACTCACTACAATGTTGTTAATAACGGTAAATATATAGGCGACCATATGGAATTATCAACCGCAGACCGTATGATGATTCAGGTGCCAATGTTCCATTGCTTTGGAATGGTGCTTTCTATGACCGCATCTATGACACATGGTGCTACAATGTGTCCGTTGCCGTATTTCTCACCAAAATCGGCGTTGGCTTGCATTAATTCAGAGCATATCACCACATTTAACGGTGTTCCTACTATGTTTATTGCTATGATGCAGCATCCCGATTTTGCAAAAACTGATTTCTCATATATCAGAGTTGGTATTATGGCGGGTGCTAACTGTCCTGCAGACCTTATGAAAAAGGCTACCGAAGTTATGAATATGAAAGAAATCGTATCTGTTTACGGTCAGACCGAGGCGTCACCGGGCTGTACAATGAGCAGTTATTATGACTCGCTTGAGGTTAGAACCGAAACTGTTGGCAGTGCTTTTGCTAATGTTGAATGTAAAATTATTGATCCCGAAACAGGTCTTGATTGTCCTGACGGTGTGAACGGCGAATTTGTAGCTCGTGGTTACAATATAATGAAGGGTTATTATAAAATGCCTAAAGCTACTGCCGAGGCTATTGATGCTAAGGGATGGCTTCACACGGGTGATCTTGCTTGTCGCACTCCTGACGGTAACTACAGAATAACCGGCAGACTTAAAGATATGATAATACGAGGCGGCGAAAATATTTATCCTAAAGAAATTGAGGAATTTATTTACACAAGCTCCAAAGTTCGTGATGTTCAGGTTATCGGTGTGCCTGATGAACAGTACGGCGAAGAAATTATGGCTTGCATTATCTTAAAAGAAAACGAAGAGATGACAGTTGAGGAAATGCGTAAATATATAGCTGACCATATGGCACGTCATAAGGTTCCAAGATATATTGAGTTTGTAAAGAGCTTCCCAATGAATGCGGCAGGTAAAATTCTTAAGTATAAAATGCGTGAAGAGGCTGCCGAAAGGTTAGGTCTTAAAAAATAAATGGTTAGTGATAAATACTATGTAATAGATGCACATTGCCATATTTATCCTGATGCTATTGCAGAACGTGCGGTAGCGGGAACGGATAATTTTTACGGTTTAAATTCGGTTTATAAGGGAACTGTGAGCAATCTGCTTGAAATGGGTGAAAATGCAGGTGTTGACCATTTTATTGTTCAATCGGTAGCAACTGCGCCAAAGCAGGTTAAAAGCATTAATGAATTTATTGCAAACGCTGTAAGACAGCATCCTCAAAAGCTTACAGGTCTTGGCACCTTGCATCCTGATAGCACAGATATTAAAGGTGATATAGAGCATTTAACCGAGCTTGGATTAAGGGGTGTAAAATTGCATCCGGATATACAAGCGTTTAAAATAGATGATTACCGTTGCCTTAAAATATATGAGCTTTGTGAGCAAATGAATTTGCCTATACTTATGCATACGGGCGACCATAGATACGATTATTCAAACCCTAACCGAATGTTGCCAATACTTGAAATTTATAATAATCTTACCGTTATTGGCGCACATTTAGGCGGTTGGTCTGTTTGGGATGAGGCTACCGAAAAATTAGCTCATCACAAAAATTTTTATGTAGATACCTGTTCTTGCTTTAGCTTTATGGAAAGCGAAAAAGCATTGCAGATTATACGTGAATATGGTGCAGACCGTGTGCTCTTCGGTACTGATTATCCTATGTGGAATATGGAAAAAGAAATTAATTCCATTTTATCGCTTGGACTTGACGAAGAAGAAATTATGTGTATACTAAATATGAATGCAAAAAAACTTTTTAATCTGGAGTGATTATTTTGAGTAACTATAAAATAGGTACAAAATGCGTACAGGGCGGTTATACCCCCGGCAACGGTGAACCAAGAGAAATTCCAATTATTCAAAGCACAACCTTTAAATATAACACTAGTGAGGATATGGGTAAGCTTTTTGATTTAGAAGCAAGCGGATATTTTTATTCACGTCTTCAAAATCCTACCTGTGATACCGTAGCCGCAAAAATTTGCGAGCTTGAGGGCGGTACTGCTGCTATGCTTACTTCTTCAGGTCAGGCTGCATCCTTTTATGCTATATTTAATATAGCATCTTGCGGTGACCATGTTGTTTGTTCTTCTGCAATTTACGGCGGAACCTACAATCTTTTTGCGGTTACAATGAAACGTATGGGTATAGAGTTTACCTTTGTTTCACCCGATTGCTCAGAAGAAGAGCTAAATGCCGCTTTTAAGGACAATACAAAAGCAGTATTTGGTGAAACCATTGCAAACCCAGCTCTTACTGTTCTTGATATTGAAAAATTTGCAAATGCGGCACATTCACACGGTGTTCCGCTTATAATTGATAATACCTTTGCTACACCTGTTAATTGTCGTCCTTTTGAGTGGGGTGCTGATATCGTAACCCATTCCACAACAAAGTATATGGACGGTCACGCAAGCGGTGTAGGCGGTTGTATTGTTGATTCAGGTAAGTTTGATTGGACAAAGTATCCCGAAAAGTTTGCAGGTCTTTGCACACCGGACGAAAGTTACCACGGTGTGGTTTATACCGAGCGCTTTGGTCTTGAGGGTGCGTATATTACTAAAGCTACTGCACAGCTTATGCGTGATTTAGGCTCTATTCAGTCTCCACAAAATGCTTATTATATAAACCTAGGTCTTGAAAGCTTGCACCTTAGAATGAAAAAGCATTGCGAAAACGGTTTGGCAGTTGCAAAAGCTTTGCAGGCAGATGACAGAATTTCTTGGGTTACTTACCCGGGTCTTGAAACCGATAAATATTATGCACTTGCACAGAAGTATCTACCAAACGGTAGCTGCGGTGTTGTAAGCTTTGGTGTAAAGGGTGGCAGAAAAGCGGCAGAAAGCTTTATGAAAGAGCTTAAAATAGCAGCTATTGAAACCCACGTAGCAGATGCTCGTTCTTGTTGTTTACATCCTGCAAGCGCAACACATCGCCAGATGAATGAGGATGAGCTTAAAGCAGCAGGTATTTCGGGCGATTTAGTACGTTTTTCTTGCGGTATTGAAGATGCCGAAGACCTTATTGCAGATATTAAGCAGGCGCTTGATAGTGTGAATTTTTAACATTTAGCTAATTTTTAAAAAGCTCCCTTTACAAAAGGGGGCTTTTAGTTTATAATTGTTTTTAGTATTAAAAGAAAAGGTTGGTTAACTTAATGCCTATTAAAATACCAAATGATTTGCCGGCAGTAAAAACTTTAAATGATGAAAATATATTTGTTATGACCGAAACCCGTGCCATAACTCAGGATATACGTCCTTTGAAAATATTGCTTTTAAATCTTATGCCTAAAAAAATTGAAACCGAAACCCAACTTTCACGTCTTTTGGGCAACTCACCTTTGCAGGTGGATTTAACACTTATTCATACCAAAAGTCACAAGTCGAAAAATACATCAGCTGAGCATTTGTTGGCTTTTTATAAGACCTTTGATGATGTAAAGCATGAAACTTTTGACGGTATGATTATAACCGGTGCGCCTGTTGAACTGCTTGAATTTGAACAGGTGGAATATTGGGAAGAACTTTGCGGAATTATGGAATGGACCAAAACCCACGTGCATTCAACATTTCATATTTGTTGGGGTGCGCAAGCAGGTCTTTACTACCATTACGGTATAAAAAAATATCCGCTCAGTAAGAAGCTTTTCGGGGTGTTCGAGCATAAGGTAGATTATAAAAAATCTATACTTTTCAGGGGGTTTGACGATAAATTCAATGTTCCTCATTCAAGACATACTGAAATTTTAGAAGAAGATATTAAAAAGGTTAAAGAGCTTAAAATACTTTCTACTTCAAAAGAAGCCGGTGTTTATGCGGTTTCTTCCAAGGGTGGTAAACAGATATTTATAACTGGCCATTCTGAGTATGACAGCGATACTTTAGCTAATGAATATTTTAGAGATTTGAATGAAAATAAGCCAATAGAAATACCGAAAAATTATTTCCCTAATGATGATATTAAAAAAGCACCGTTAGTAACCTGGCGTGCACACGCTAATTTAATTTATTCAAACTGGCTTAACTATTTTGTATATCAAACCACGCCGTATGATATTAATAAGATAAAATAACAACAAAAGACCTGATTTTTCAGGTCTTTTATTTATAGAGTGATTATTTGCAAATTGTTTTTTATTGCAAATGTATATGTTTTTACAGCATTTCCCCAGTCGTGAGTTATATAACAGATAGCTATATCAGAATTTCTTACCATATATTTATTGCGTTCTGGTATTGCGGCTTTATAATGAAATTTTTCAAAACCGTCAGGTAAAATTATTTCATCAAACAATTGCTTGTTGAAAACATTGAATGTGGGATAGGGAATTACTAACGAATTTTTTATATTTGGATAAAAATTTTTTAAATCAAAAATTTTTCTTGCACAAATTCGGTCAAATCTACCTTGTCCACCGCTTAAAAAGTTAGTAACACCGGAATTGACGCAGTTAATTATTGCTGAATTTAATTTTTCTTCTGATAAATTATAACATTCGTTATGCCCGATAAATACAACAGTTTTCATAACGTCACCCTTTAAACATATTTTGAACTTATTTTGCGTTCATAATCATAATTATAACACATAATGCGTTTAAAATAAACATAAAATAATATTATATAGAGGTTGTTTTATGGCTATTAAGAGTTTATCGATAAGAATTGAAGAAGAAATGTTAAATA
>JAZREW010000188.1:0-22359 GCA_045661005.1 Acutalibacteraceae bacterium
GGTTTCATCTAACAAATCAGAATAATAAAAACTTTAAGCACTCCGATTTTTCGGAGTGCTTATTTTCTACTCTTTTTATTGGCAGTAATTGGTGTAAAGTTAAAATTCAAGTGAAATATGTCGAAACAAAAAATATTTTAAAGGTGTATTAGTAAGTATTGGCGGCAATAATTATTTTGAAAAGAACAAAATTATTGCCGAGGTGCCGAGTATGTATAATAGCAAGGTTATTATTTGTGGTGTTGATACTTCAAAATTACCGCTTTTAAAGGAAAAAGAAAAGGAGGCGCTTCTAAAAAAGGTTAAAAACGGTGATGCTTTTGCCAGAGAAGAGCTTATAAACGGCAATTTGCGATTGGTTTTAAGTGTTATTCAGCGTTTTACGGGCAGGGGTGAAAATATAGATGATTTGTTTCAAGTGGGTTGTATAGGTTTAATAAAATCTATTGACAATTTTGATATTACGCAAAATGTAAGGTTTTCCACCTACGCTGTGCCAATGATTATAGGCGAAATACGCAGATATTTGCGTGATAATAATTCAATAAGGGTTAGCCGTTCTATTAAAGATACAGCGTACAAGGCTATGCAGGTTAAGGAAAGGCTTATGCGTGAAAAGCAGACAGAGCCAACCGTACAGGAAATAGCAGACGAGCTTGAAATGAAAGCTAGTGATATTGTAATAGCGCTCGAAAGCATAGTAAGCCCATTATCGCTTTATGACCCTGTTTATTCAGACGGTGGGGATACGATTTACGTGCTTGACCAACTAGGCGATAATAATGATGACAACAACTGGCTTGATGAGATAGCCTTTAAGGAGTCTATAAAAGAATTAAGCGACAGAGAAAAGCATATTTTATCACTTAGATTTATGCAGGGCAAAACTCAAATGGAGGTTTCAAGTGAGATAGGTATAAGTCAAGCACAGGTGTCAAGACTTGAAAAGGGAGCTATAGATAAAATAAAAAGTTAAAAATCCAAGCCTTTTGGCTTGGATTTTTTGTTTAATCTAAATTAAAACCTTGCGTTTGCAAACTTCTTTGCATTTTCCGCAACCGTTGCAAAGCTCGTGATTTATAACCGCTAGATTGTCTACAATTTTAATTGCGCCTACTTCACATTGTTTTACGCACATAGAGCAAGCTATACACGAAACGCCGCACATTTTAACAACAGGTGCTCCTTTTTGTTTGTTAGAGCAAGCCACAAGTGTTTTGTGGTTTTTAGGTACAATAGAGATAAGTGATTTAGGACATACACTTACGCATTTAGAGCAACCCATGCAAATGTCTTCACAAATAACGGGTCTGCCATTGGTCATAGTTATTGCCCCAAAAGGACAAGCCGCAGCACAGTCGCCCAAACCTACACAACCATATGCACACTCAAGTGGACCTGCGTGCAACAAAGAGGCGGCGGCACAGCTTTGCATACCGCTATATGCGTATTTTGTATTGCTGATTTCGCCGTTACCGTTACAACCAATAAATGCAACCTTTGGTTCGGTTGAAATTTCAACACCTAAAATTTCGGCAATAGCTTTTGCTGAAGTCTCGCCGCCGGGAGCGCATTTATCGGGAGTTGCCTCACCAGAGGCAATGGCGGCGGCATAACCGTCACATCCTGAATAACCGCAAGCACCGCAGTTAGCGCTCGGTAAAGCTTCACGTAGCTTTTCTTGCTTTTCATCAACCGGAACAGCCATTATTTTAGATGCAACCGAAAGTCCGATTCCGGCTATAAGGCCTATAACACCTACTATAATTACGGGTAACAATATTTCCATTTTTTACCCTCCAATTCCGGCAAAGCCTAAGAATGAAAGTGAAACTATAGCGGCTGCTATAAGCGTAATGGGTAGTCCCTTTAAAAATTCAGGCACATCCGAAGTTTCCAAACGCTCTCGCACGCCAGAGAATAAAAGCATTGCCAACATAAAGCCTAAGCCTGCTGAAAGGGCATTTACTAAGGATTGCAGGAAATTCAAAGTGTCACTTATATTAAGCATTGTAATACCCAAAACCGCACAGTTTGTGGTTATAAGGGGCAGATATATGCCCAAAGCATTGTAAATAGGTTTAATATAACGCTTTAAAACTATTTCTATAAGCTGAACCACAGCGGCGATAATAAGTATAAACACTATTGTTTCAAGGTAAGTGTAGTTTGGATACAAAATATATGTATAGATAGGCCAGGTAATTGCGGTTGAGATTACCATAACTAAAATTACCGCAATACTCATAGAAAAGGCGGTGTTGGTCTTTTTAGAAACACCTAAAAACGGACAAATACCCAAGAACTTAGAAAGTACCATGTTGTTGGTAAGTAATCCTGCTAAAAGTATGGATACAAGTGTGGTATTATTCATCAGCCTTAACCTCCTTTTCAGAAGTGCATTCTATTTTTGAACAAGCTGATCTTGAAGGACAGTTAGCGCAACCTAAATGTTCAACCGGCTTTTTGCCGTTCTTTTTAGCTAATGCATTAGAAACTGCTACCAACACGCCAAAAACAAAGAATCCACCGGGTGGTAAAAGGAAAACTACCATAGGGTCTATAAAGCTTGATGTAATGGGAAGTGAGAATAATGTTCCCGCACCTATAAGCTCACGTATTGCACCCATAATGGTAAGCACGGCGGTAAAGCCTATGCCCATACCCAAACCATCAAGCACGCTGAGCAAAGGTGGGTTTTTAGAAGCAAACATTTCTGCTCTTGCCAAGATAATACAGTTTACAACTATAAGTGGCAAGAAAATACCTAGCGCTTTATCAATGGCGGGTAAATACGCCTTTACAAGCATTTGAACTACCGTTACAAAGCCTGCTATAATGGTGATAAAGGCGGGTATACGAACCTTGTCGGGAATAATATTGCGAAGTAGTGATATTACAAGGTTAGAGCATATAAGCACTATTGTTGCCGAAAGTCCCATACCTATACCGTTAATAGCGGCGGTGGTAACAGCAAGCGTAGGGCAGGTGCCCAAAACTAATCTTAAGGTAGGATTTTCTTTTACAAGACCATTTGTAAACACATTTAAATATGTATTATTTTTCACTGTTTGCCACCTCCTTTTCGGGTGTATAGGTTGAGAACGTTAAAGAAATATTATGATAATTTTCAAGAGCTTGGTTTACGGCAGTTGTTACAGCCTTTGAGGTAATAGTAGCACCTGTTATGGTTTTAATTTCGTTATTATCTGCATTGGCAGAATTTTTAACCGCCTTAATATCTTTCATTTTGCCTGAAAACTGTGAATAAAAGCTTTCTTTAGCGGCGTTTTGACCAAGACCGGGGGTTTCGTTAGAAACATCTAGTATTTTAACCGCTTTTACTGTACCATCGGGATTAATAGCGGTCATTACCGAAACATTGCCGCCGCTATAACCTTTGGCTGAGGTTTTAAATATGTAACCTATAATTTTACCGTCTTTCAAAGCAGAGTTATATGTTATTTTGTTTTCTTCTACTTCACCAAAGGTAAGTTCTTCGAATTTGTCAGCGTCAATTAATTCCAACATAGCGGCATTTTGTGATTCAAGCTCAAGCTGAACAATTCTATCAGCTGTGATATAGTTTGTAAGCGAAAGCGCTAACGGTATAATTATACAAATTGCCAACAAAACCACTACTGGTTTAATAATGTCATTTTTATTGGTTTTAATAAAGTTGAATATTTTATCCATTTTGCTTACTCTCCTTCAAAAATCCAAACGGTTTTTTAAGAGTAAATCGGTTAATATAAGGAACCAGTATATTCATAATAAGTATTGCGTATGAGGTTCCCTCGGGTAAAGCGGCAAATTTTCTTATTGTGAAAGTAATTATACCGCAACCTAAACCGAAAATGGCTTTACCTAATGTGGTGGTAGGGCTGGTAGAATAATCTGTAGCCATAAAAATTGCACCAAGCATTAAACCGCCACCGAAAACAGAAACAGCAAGATTATCGCCCGAAATAAAAGAGAATAAAGCTACAATTCCTATAAAGCAAACCGGAATAATAGGGGATATTACTCTTCTTATAATTAGGTATAATCCGCCAATTAAAAGTAAAAATGATGAGGTTTCGCCTATACAACCGCTATGAAGACCGAAGAACAGATTTTTAACGGTCAACAGCTCGTTTACTGTAGGGTCGCTTATGTATGCGAGCGGTGTAGCAGAGGTTACGGTATTCGCAACCGGTGTAGTAAATGTAGCCATAGCGGCAGGAAAAGAAACCAGAAGCACAATTCTGGCAGTTATTGCAGGGTTTGCAAAATTGCAACCAAGACCGCCAAACATTTGCTTTACTACTATTATAGCTACGGCGCTGCCTATTGCCGCCATCCAAATAGGTAGCTTTGCAGGCAGGTTCATACCAAGCAATAAGCCGGTAACAACTGCCGAAAGGTCGCCTACTGTGTTCGGCTTTTTTAGAATTTTGTTCCAAAGAAACTCACTTAATACTGCAGAAGCTACGCAAACTGCAAGCAGAGCAATGGCGTGCAAGCCAAAAAGAATGCAACCGAAAGCCGCCGCAGGTAACAAAGCCACAACAACATCAAGCATAATACCGCTGGTGGTATCAAGATGCTTAATGTGTGGAGAGGACGATACGTTTAAAATGTTTTTCATTTTTTAACCTCCTTTTTAAGCTTTGCTTTTGCAAGACGCATAACCTGTGTGAGCGGTCTGTTTGCAGGACATACAAATGAGCAACAACCGCATTCCATACAGTAGTTAATGTTAAGGTTCTTGAGATTTTCATCAAGGTTTTTGTTAACAGCACTTTCTACCGAAGCGGGATACAACTGCATAGGACACGCACTAGCACATCTTCCGCATCTGATACAAGCGGTAACCGGCGGTTTCTTTACAGGTTGGGTCATAACGGTTATTGCGTTGTTGCGTTTTTCTATTACGGCGTCTTCGCTACAAACGTCTATACCCATCATAGGTCCACCCATTATAATTTCATCGGCTTCTACTTCTTCGCCAGCTACAAAGTTTATAAGCTCTTTTATTGGTGTTCCAATAGGCACAATTACGTTTTTAGGTTCTTTTATGGCGCTGCCGTCAACCGTGAGTCTTTTTGAAACCAGCGGCATACCTGTTTTTATAAAGCGGTAAAGTGTAGCAACACTAGTTATGTTCATTACAATGCAACCAACATCGCTGGGTAATTTTCCTGCAGGCACCTTTCTGCCTGTAGCAGAATAAATTATAACCTTTTCAGCGCCCTGTGGATATTTGGTGGGTAGCTGCATAAGCTTAACCGAATCGTCTGCGTCACGCTTGTCAGACGCAATTTCATAAAGCTTTTCAATAGCCTTTTTCTTATTGCTCTCTATACAAATAATTACCTTTTCAATGTTAAGTAAATCTTTTATAAGGTAAACGCCCTCTATAACATCGTTATATCCTTCTATACATTCACGGTAATCGCTTGTTATATAGGGTTCACATTCAGCACCGTTTATTATTAGTGTGTCAATCTTAGTTTCGGGCTTAACGCTAAGCTTAACCTTTGCAGGGAAACCTGCACCACCCAGACCTACAAGACCGCAAGCATCTGCGGCTGCAACTAAATCTGCTGCGGTTTTCACAGTAAAGGGTTTCAAATTCGGGTCTTTTTCCATAAGTGAGTCCGAATCTATTACAATATGGTCAACGCCATTTTCATTTTTAATTTCTTTTACTGTACCCGAAACGCTTGAATGTATGGGTGCACCTACAAAACCGCCTGATTCAGCAATAAGTGTACCTACAAAAACCTTATCATCTTTCTTAACAACAGGCTTTGACGGTGCGCCGATATGCTGTATTACGGGAATTCGCACCTGTGCTACAGTCGGCATGGAAATTGTTTCTAATTCTGCAGTTCCTTTAAGGTGAGGAAGTACGGCTCCACCGCACACTTTTCCTACAGGACGCAGTATTTTCTCTTTATACGACATAAGCTTGCTCCTTATAATAAGAAAATATACTTATATATAATAACACATAATTCCAAGTAATTCAAGGATTGGTAATTTTTTAACAATCTTTATTTTAAAGCTTGTAAAAATACAGTAAAATGTTATAATGGTAAAGCAGGTTTATAAGTTTTGAAAAAGGATGACAAAATGGAAAAAGAGCTTTGGCAATATTTAAAAGAAACAAAAAAGCCTATTGTATTATACGGTATGGGTAATGGTGCCGATAAAATTATTAGCGTTCTTGAAAGTTTCAGAATACAGTTTCAGGGCGTTTTTGCAAGTGACGGTTTTGTGCGAAACAAAAGCTTTCACGGACATAAAATCTCTTCATACGGCGAATTAAAAGAAAAATTCGGTGAAATGATTGTGCTTTTATGCTTTGGTAGCGCAAGGGACGATGTTTTGCAAAATGTTAAAAGAATAGCGGCCGAACAAGAGCTTTTTGCACCCGAAGTGCCGGTTATTGGCGGCGGATTATTCACCAGAGAATATTTATTGGAAAATAAAAAACAGTTTGAATATGTGTACAGTAGACTGGCTGATGATATTTCTCGCAAAACCTTTGAAAATACAGTTCTTTACAAGCTAAGCGGAAAGATAGAATATCTTTTTGATTGTGAGGTTCCTCAAAACGAACCGTATGAGAGTTTTTTAAGTTTTAACAATAACGAAAGCTTTTTAGATTTAGGTGCATACAACGGTGATACGGTAGCAGAGTTTATAACCAATACAAAAGGGTATGAAAAAATTATTGCAGTTGAGCCGGATGTAAAAACATTTAAAAAGCTGGAACAAAACACTTCAAGCTATAAAAATGTTGAGTGTAAAAACATTTGCATATCAAACCATTGCGAAAAAGCCGCTTTCGGTATGCGAGGTGGCAGAAATTCGGGTGCATTTTTAGGCGACACACAAGCACAGTTTACTACAGTTGACGCCTTGATTGCAGGTGAAAATATAAGTTTTATAAAGATGGATATTGAGGGTGAAGAGGAAAACGCCATTGAAGGCGCAAGGGATACAATTTTGCGTAACAAGCCTAAAATGCAGATAGCGTGTTACCATAGAACAGATGATTTTATAACGCTTCCTAAACAGGTGTTTGAAATAGATGACAGCTATAAGCTTTATATGCGACATTTCAGGTCTTTGCCTGCGTGGGATACAAATTATTATTTTTGTCCGTAAAAAATCTGATTTTTTCTTTAACAAACCCTTGACAAAGCAGGGTGAAAAGGATATAATAGTCATTACGACGATAGAGGTGGAAGTATGATTATTGATTTAAAACATATATTTGTCAATGAAAATTCTTCATTACCGCTTGAGTATACGTTGGACTTAAGTGAAGTTGAATATATGGGTGATTATCCGCTCAAAAAGCCTGTATGTTTAAAAGGCACTGTTTCCAACAAGGCAAGTCTTATAAGGCTTAAGGCTCAAATATTTTACGAGTTTGAAGCCGGTTGCGACCGTTGCGGGTGTGATACTGTTCGTGAGTACACTCTAGACATTGAAAAATCACTCGCCGTTTCTATTGAAGCCGAAGAAAGCGACACAATACTCATAACTCCCGATATGAAGCTTGACTTGGACGAGCTTGTGTATTCTGAGGTTATTGTAAGTCTTCCAATGAAGCACTTATGTAGCGATGAATGCAAGGGTATTTGCTTTAAATGCGGCAAAAATCTTAACGAAGGTGAATGCAACTGTCCTAAAAAGGAAATTGATCCTAGACTTTCAGCACTTGCCGAGCTACTTGATAAAGATTAACTACTTATTAATTCACTTGAAGGAGGTGCCAAAATGGCAGTACCGAAGAGAAAGACGTCTAAAGCAAGACGTGATAAGAGAAGAAATAATTTGTGGAAGTTAAATGCACCCACATTAGTAAAATGCCCTAACTGCGGCGAGTATAAGCGTCCTCACAGACTTTGCTCTGCTTGTGGCCAGTACAATGGTCGTCAGGTTTTGAATGTAGGCGAATAATTTACTCAAAAGTTAACTGAGGAGGAGCAATCCTCCTCTTATTTTTTGCAAAGAGGTGAAAAATGTGGCTGTTACGGTAAAGAATGTTGAAAAGGGAAGCATAGCCTGTAAAAAGAGAATTTCTGCAGGTGACACACTTGTTTCTATTGATGGAAATGAGATTATGGATGTGCTTGATTACCGTTTTTACCAGAATAATACCAAGCTGTGTTTAGAATACATTAATTCTAAGGGTAAGCTTAAAAAGGTAAAAATTAAGAAAAACGAGCATGATGAATTGGGCTTATGTTTTGAAACATATTTAATGGATGAAAAACATTCATGCCGAAACAAGTGCGTTTTTTGTTTTATAGATCAATTACCAAAGGGATTGAGAGAAAGCCTTTATTTTAAGGATGATGATTCACGTCTTTCCTTTTTGTTTGGTAATTACATTACTCTTACAAATATAACCGAGCACGAAGTAGAGCGTATTATAAAAATGCATATAAGCCCTATAAATATATCTGTGCATACCACTAATCCTGAGTTGCGTGTAAAAATGATGAACAATAAAAATGCAGGTAAGGCGCTTGACGTTATATACAGATTTAACGAGGCGGGCATAAAGCTTAATTGCCAGCTGGTGTTAGTGCCGGGTTACAATGATGAAGCTGAATTAGAAAGGTCTTTACAAGACCTTACAAGCCTTGAAAACGTAGAATGCATAGCCGCCGTGCCGGTAGGACTTACAAGGTTTAGGGATGGCTTGGCTGATATTAAGCCTTTTGACGAAGGCGGTGCGAAAAAAACATTAGAAATTATCGACCGTTTTGGCGAAAAATGTATAGAAAAATACGGTAACCGCAGAGTTTTTGCGGCAGATGAGTTTTATATTTTGGCAAAAAAAGATTTGCCTGACGCTAGTTATTACGAAGAATTTTTGCAGCTTGAAAATGGTGTAGGATTAGTTCCGCTTTTAAAAAGCGAGGTAGACGCAGAACTTGAGACAAGTGATTATAATCTTGAAAAAAAGCGTATAATTACAATAGCTACAGGTCAAGCGGCATATCCTTTTATTTGTGAAATGGTTGACAAGTGCACAAAAAAATGGGATAATTTAGATTGCAGGGTAATTTGTGTAAAAAATAATTTCTTTGGCGGTGAAATTACTGTAGCAGGCTTGATTACTGCTACAGATATAATGGAGCAGTTAAGCGGCAAGGATTTAGGCGAAGAATTGCTTATACCGTCGGCAATGTTAAGGGATGGCGTAGATATGTTTCTTGACAGCATAACCCTTGAACAATTATCTGATAAGCTCAACATAAAAATTACACCTGTTAATAATGATGGATATGATTTTGTGACCAAAATTTTAGGAGAGGAGTATTAATATGGCAAAACCTATTGTTGCTGTTGTGGGCAGACCTAATGTAGGAAAATCTACCCTTTTTAATAAAATAATCGGTAAAAGACTATCAATTGTAGATGATACTCCCGGCGTTACCCGTGACCGTATTTATGGTGACGCTGAATGGCTTGGACGTAGTTTGATGCTTGTTGATACCGGTGGTATTGAACCTAAAACCGATGATATTATATTAAGCAGTATGCGAGCTCAGGCTCAGCTTGCTATTGATACAGCTTCGGTTATAGTTTTTGTAACTGATATTAAAACCGGTGTAACTGCGGCAGACCAAGAGGTTGCGGCTATGCTTAGACGTAGCGGTAAGCCTATTGTGCTTTGTGTTAATAAGTGTGACGGTATAGGCGAAATACCTAATGAGTTTTATGAGTTTTATAACTTGGGTCTTGGCGAGCCTATAGCTGTTTCTTCTGTACATGGACACGGTACAGGTGATTTGCTTGATGAAGTTATTTCGCATATTCCTGAAGAAGAGTTTGACGATGAAGAAGAGGATATAATCAACGTTGCTGTAATAGGCAAGCCTAATGCGGGCAAATCCTCACTTATAAATCAAATTTCAGGCGAAGAAAGATCTATTGTTTCAAGCATAGCAGGTACTACAAGAGATGCTATTGACACACGCATTGAAAAAAATGGTGTAAAATATAATTTTATTGATACCGCAGGGCTTCGAAGAAAATCTAAAGTGGAAGATAAAATTGAAAAATACAGCGTGTTAAGAGCTAAAATGGCGATAGAACGAGCAGACGTTTGCGTTATAATGATTGACGGTGTTGACGGGTTTACCGAGCAGGATTCAAAGGTTGCAGGCTTGGCTTTAGAACAGGGCAGAGCGTGTATTATTGCGGTTAATAAGTGGGATGCTGTTGAAAAAGACGGCACTACTATGGATAGCTTCAGGAAGAAGCTAATGGTGGATTTTTCATTTATGCCGTATGCGCCTATAGTGTTTATTTCTGCAAAAACCGGTCAACGTGTTGACAGACTTTTTGAGCTTATTAAATATGTAAACGAGCAAAATACAATGCGTATTTCAACAGGTATGCTTAATGATATTTTGGCAGACGCTACCGCTCGTGTTCAGCCCCCTACAGATAAGGGTAAGAGACTTAAGATTTATTATATGACCCAGGCTTCTACCAAGCCGCCAACATTTGTTTGCTTTTGCAATAAGGCAGAGCTTTTCCATTTTTCTTATCAGCGGTATCTTGAAAATCAAATAAGAGCAACCTTTGGTTTAGAGGGCACACCTGTTAGATTTGTAATTCGTGAAAGGGGCGACAAATAATGTTAGCTACTGCTATTGTAACTATCTTTGCAGCTTATCTTATAGGAAGTATTAATTTTGCGGTTATATTTAGTCGAGCCTTTATGAAAACCGATGTTAGAGAGCTTGGTAGCGGAAACGCAGGTGCAACCAATGTTATGCGTAACGGCGGTTTTGTGCCGGGAATGTTAACCTTTTTGTGTGATGCGCTAAAAGGCTTTGCTGCAAGCTTTATGGGATTAAAGATTTTCGAGTATATGTCACATTTTGAAGAATGGTCTTTGCCAATTTACGGTGCGTTGGCTTGTGGTCTTGCTTGTATGATAGGACATGTTTTTCCAATATTCTTTAAGTTTAAAGGCGGAAAAGGCGTTGCTACAAGTGTAGGTATATTTTTTGTGTGCAATCCGCTTGCTATAACGGCAGGCTTGGCGGTGTTTGCCATAGTGCTTTTTGTTTCAAAATTGGTTTCTTTAAGCTCTTTATTGGCAACTGTAGTTGTAGTGGTGCTTTCAATTGTTTTTGGCGAGTACGTTTATGCTGATATATTGCCGCAAGCTTTAATGATAGTTGCTATGGGTGCTATTGTATTTTTAAAGCATAGCAGTAACATTAAACGTTTGCTTTCTGGAACAGAATCCAAAATAGGAAAGGGCAAATAATATGATTAAGGTTACCGTTTTAGGCTCTGGTGGCTGGGGTATGGCTTTGGCGCTTACAGCATTTAAGAATGGTTGTAACGTAACACTTTGGTCACCATTTGAGGATGAAGTAAAGCTTTTAAAAGAAAAACGTACAAATGAAAGGCTGTTAAAAGACATTTACTTGCCTGAGGAAATAGAGGTTACCAATGATATTAATGCGGCAACAAACAGCACCATTACTATTATAGCCACACCCTCTATTGCGGTGCGTGAGGTTGTTCAAAAGCTAAGTGTCTGTGGCAACTGCGGTATAATAGTTAATGTTTCAAAGGGTCTTGAAAAGGGCAGTCTTAAGCGTTTGTCTGAGGTTATAAGCGAAGAACTTCCTAATGCTACTGTTGTGGTATTATCCGGTCCTTCTCACGCAGAAGAGGTGGCAAGAGGTATTCCTACATCTGTTGTTGCGGCTTCGAATTCTTTGCCGGCGGCACAGGCGGTACAAAATATAATGTCAAACCAATTTTTAAGAATTTATACCTCTAATGATGTTATAGGTGTTGAGCTTGGCGGTGCTATTAAAAATGTAATAGCAATAGCCGCAGGCGTTTGTGACGGTTTAAAGCTTGGTGATAATACTAAAGCTGCACTTATTACAAGAGGCCTTGCAGAGATGTGTCGTCTTGGTGTTTGCATGGGCGCCCATGAGCAAACCTTTTCGGGTCTCACAGGAATAGGCGACCTTGTTGTTACCTGTACTTCACAGCACAGCCGAAACAATCGTTTTGGTTTTAAAATAGGTAGCGGTGTTAGTGTTAAGGCCGCTTTAGAAGAGGTTGGAACAGTAGAAGGATACTACGCCGCAGAGATGGCTTATAAAACCGCTTTGAAGTATAAAATAGAAATGCCTATTATAAATGAAATCTATCTTGCGCTATACGAAAACAAGGATATTAAGTCGGCAGTTTTTGATCTTATGAGCCGTCCCGGCAGGAGCGAACATTAATGGTGGAAAAGTTTAGTGAAACAAGTTTGTTTCACCAACGATTAATATTATATTAAATTTATAAAAAAAATACTTGATTTTTTTGAAAAAGTATGGTATTATAGCATTTGCTATGCGGCTAAGTATTTCGGCCGTATCTTTTGATAAGGAGGTGCAGACCATGGCTAAATGTGATATCTGCAACAAGGAAATTGCTTTCGGTATAAAGGTTTCTCACTCACACAGACGTACCAACAGAACCTGGAAGCCAAACGTAAACAAGGTAAAGGCAATCGTAAACGGTTCTCCGCGCCGTATCAATGTTTGCACCCGTTGTTTGCGTTCAGGTAAGGTTACCAGAGCTATTTAAGATTGAAATTTCTTGCAAATAACCCTGAGCTTTTGCTCAGGGGATTTTTGTATATAAGGGTGATAGTATGATAAAAGCGGTTTTGTTTGATTTAGACGGTACGCTTGTGAATTCTCTTGACGATTTGGCTGATAGTGCAAATTATGCTTTATCACAGTTTGGATTTCCCACTCACGAAACCGAAAAATATAAGTATTTTGTAGGCAATGGTATGCCAAAGCTTATTGAAAGGGTTTTACCGCAAGACAGTAGAGACGAAGAAACCAAACAAAAAGTGCTGGAATGCTTTATGCAGTATTATCGTGTGCATTTTGTAGATAAAACCGTAGCTTATGACGGTATTGATGAATTATTGAATTCACTTAAGGCAATGGGTGTTAAAATTGCTATTGTTTCAAACAAGGTGCAAGAAATGGCAGTAACTGTTGCAGAAAAGATTTTTGGCAACAGTTTTGAAATAGTTTGTGGCAAGCAAAAAGGTTTTCCAACTAAGCCGGATGCGGCACTTACACTTAAGGTTATGCAAGATTTGAGCGTAACACCCGAAGAATGCGTTTTTGTTGGTGATTCGGGTATGGATGCCGCCGCCGCAGTTAATGCGGGGTGTGTAGGAATTGGTGTGCTTTGGGGATTCAGAAAAGAAGATGAATTGCTTGAAAACGGGGCAAAGTACATAGTAAAAACACCAAAAGAAATATTGGATGTTATTGAGGAATTGAATTAATGCGATTTAGTTATACAGGCACAAAAATTTCTTGTTACATAGGTTATTTTATTCAAGCTATAGTCAATAATTTGTTGCCTATTCTTTTTATAGCGTTGCAAAACGTATATGACTTAAGTTATGAAAAATTAGCACGTATTATTTTGGTTAATTTTACCGTTCAAATGGTAACAGATGTAAACACACCCAAAATAATAAAGCTTATGGGTTATAAAAAATCGGTTGTATTGGCGAATGCCGCCGCAACTGTGGGTTTAGTAATGCTTTCTGTATTGCCTAATGTAATGAGCAACGCTTATGCGGCGATTCTTATAGCGGTTGCGGTTACAGCTTTTGGCAGCGGTCTTATTGAGGTTGTTATTAGTCCTATGGTAGAAATGCTGCCAACTAAAAATAAGGCGGGTAATATGTCTATATTACATTCCTTTTACTGTTGGGGTCAGGCGGTTACTGTAGCGATAACTACATTGTTAGTGCTGGTGTTCGGTTATAGTGGATGGACTCTTATACCGCTTGTATGGGCGGCAGTACCGTTTTTTAATTTGTTTTTCTTTTTGCCGTGTCCTGTTGTAGAACCCGGTAAGGACGAAAAACACGATACCTTTAAAAAGCTTTTTTCTTCACGAAAATTCAGGTGTTATTTAATTATGATGTTGTGCGCCGGTGCGGCAGAGATTGCAATGGCTCAATGGGCTTCAATGTTTGCTCAGCAGTCGTTAGGTGTTTCAAAAGCAATAGGCGATTTGACAGGACCGTGTGCATTTGCTATACTTATGGGTGCAGGCAGAATAATTTATGCGGCTTTTTCAAACAAGGTTTGCTTTAAAAAGCTACTTATTGCAATGGGAGCTCTTTGTTTTGTGTGCTATTTGGTTGTGGCGATTTGCAATATACCCATTATAGCGCTTGTTTTTTGTGCTTTGTGTGGATTTTCGGTAAGCATATTCTGGCCGGGAATATATTCTGCCGGTGCGGCCGATTTTCCAAAAGGTGCGGCAGTTATGTTTTGTAGCTTTGCAATGCTTGGCGATACGGGTTGCAGCGCAGGTCCGTGGATTATAGGCGTTGTAGCTGATAAATTGGGTCTTAATACCGGAATTTTAGCGGCTTCTGTTTTTCCTTTGATTATGATTGTCGCAACGGTAGTTTTATTAAAAAGTAAGGAAGATTGAGTTATGAAAAGAGAAGATTATTTAAGCTGGGACGAATATTTTATGGGTATAGCAACCCTTTCGGCTATGCGTAGTAAGGACCCTTCTACTCAAGTGGGTGCTTGCATAGTTAATCCTGATAAGCGCATACTTTCTATGGGATATAACGGTATGCCACGAAGTTGCAGCGATGATGAATATCCTTGGGATAAGAATGACAGCGCACTTGATTCAAAATATCTTTATGTATGCCATGCAGAGTTTAACGCTATTTTAAATTGTGCGGTAGGCAGCGTGCGAGGTTGCACAGTTTATACAACACTTTTCCCTTGCAATGAATGTGCAAAAGCTATAATTCAGTCTGGAATCGTAGAAGTCGTTTATATGTCGGACAAATATGCCGATTCGGATAGTGTTATAGCAGCTAAAAGAATGTTTGATACAGCAGGTGTTAAATACAGATCATACGTGGCTACACAAAAAACAGTTAAAATAGAATTATAATATATTTCAAACAAAAGCGGGTGAGTATTGCTCACCCGCTTTTTTATTGTGCATTTCAATACGTTTTATTTAATATAGCAACAAGCACAGTTATATCGTCTTCGTGATTATCGTTGCGGCGGCGCTTGGCACAATTACAAAGATGCTCAGCCAGCTTTTGGGCCGAACCATCACGCCAGGCCTCTATTTCGGTGCGTATCCAATCAATGCCCGAGCCTGTAGCGCCATCCGACATAAGAACTATAATATCACCTGTTTTGCATTTTATGGTGGCTCTGTCAAAGCCTATTTCTCTTAAAATTCCGGCGGGCAAAGATGTGCTTTCGGCTTTGCCTGTTTTGCCTGAACGCCGTACAATAGTAGGTGCGGCGCCTGCTTTATATAACTGCGTTTCTCCGGTAAACAGGTCTATGCTTGCAACATCTACTGTAGCTAGCGATTCATCGGTAGATTTAAACAACATAGAAGAATTAAGTATTCTTAGTGAACAATCATATCCAAATCCTGCTTTTATAAGTCGGCTCATAAGTCCCGAAGCCATGGCGCCGTCTACTGCGGCTCTGCCACCCGTGCCCATACCATCGCTCAAAACCATGATGTAGTGACCTCTGCCATCATGAAAGTTTTTATATGCATCACCACACATATTTGAATTACCGGCTATTATTTGCTCGGCACCAAAATCTATTTTTATAGCGGCATGCTCGGTTAGTGTTATGAAAACCTCATTGCCAACCTCGCTTACTACAGGCACTTCAAAATCTCTTTCACATACAACCGAAATCAACTTCATCACCTGAAGCTTGTTAATTACAAGCTCGGGTGTTTTTTTAAGCTTAAATTCTATTGTCATTCTACCGAATTTATCTATGCGGCAACCAGCCTCTTCGGTCTGTATATTCAAATTTTTCAATGCGGCGGCGGCGGTTTCGGCGGTACTGCTGTCAAATTGTTCATCGTTTTTAAAATCAAGGCTTAAGTCGTAAAGCATTTGAGAAATTCCGTTAAATTGGTCAGAAACTACCGAGCGTACTTCATCAATACGGCTTTCTGCCGCAATGCGTGAGGTGTAATCTGAATACCTTTTATATACGGCGTTTCCTACACGGGCGCTACGCATGCATCTGCCCTTGAATTCATCGGGGACAGCGGCCTCGGGCGAAAAATCACCCTGCTTTATAGCTTTGGTAATTTCAAGTAAAGCGTTTACGGTGTCACTACGCTTGTTTTCCCAACAATGTACCCGCAGTTTGCAACCTGTGCAGGCATCTTGCTCTATGGCAGAGATTACCGCACCAAAATCGGGTGAATTAATTTTTGCAAGCTCACGGGATACCTGTTCAACCGTTTCTGAAACATCGCACAAGGCGTTAGAGGCAAGTTCTAATCTCATAGTCAATGATTTTTTAAGCCCTAAAGGGAAAGAAAGCTTTGGGCTTGCGGAAAAAATCTTACCCAAGTAAATGCCGGCCTTGCGTGGCAGAATTAGAAACAAAGCACAACCGAGAAACGCTTCGGCTATGTTTTTTACAAATAATGTATTATCCGATACAGTAACCGAGCCTATAAAGCTAAAGATTAAAAGGGTTAGTATTTGGGCATACTTGCCAAGGGTTACAAATATACCCGCCATAAGACCTGCAAAGGCAAGCGCAATTCCAACATTGCCCGAAATGCCGCCCAAGGTCATAGTTAATGCAACCGCTATACCGCTTACTGCACCCGAAAGTATACCGCCGTATTTTGCAGAAACTAAAATCAAAAGAATTCCAAGTATTCTGCCAAGTGATATGCCGTAAAGGCTTACACCCTGCAATCCCATTATAAGAATGCTAAGTACAATTAGCAGCTCGGCAAGCTCGTCATTAGCAAGGCAGACGGTATTGCGGGTTAGGGTTCTGAATGTGCGTGCGGTAAAATATGTTCCGGCGGCACATAGCAAGGCTTCAACTAAAAAGGAAAAGAAATCCTTGTTTGTGTAGTTCAAAGCTGCGGCAGAGGTTAATATGTTGGCAAGCAAGGCGATAACGGTTAAAAAAATCGGATTACTTACCAGCTTTTTGTATCCGCCGAGCAAAAGCTTTATAGCAAGAACGGCGAAAAGAGCCGCTATGTAGTGAAAACCGCCACTACCAACCGCTGGTATAAAATAACCTATAAAAACGCCTAATGCAGCGGCGGGTGCAAAAGTGGCAGAGCTACCCGCTAAAAAGGCTATTCCAAAAGGCAATAGCTTGTCCAACACAATGGCTCTACTTGCGGCAAAGCCCGAAAGCGCAACAAAAAAATGTACAATTCCTGCAAATAATAATTCTTTAATGGTAAAGTTTTGTGTTTTGTCGGGTATTTTTACAATATCCTTCAATTTATATCACCGCCTATAAAAGATAAAAATGCTCATTTAAGATTATACTGTGTCTGGCGTGTTTATTTTGTCGCACACGGGGTGTAATAAAACAGAAAAATTTGCGGTGCATTGAATAAAAAAGCAAATTTTGGGAAAATTAAAATAAAAGGTGTGTGGTGTTAAGTGAAAAAAATTATTAAATTGACGCTGGTTTTGGTTGTTGTGCTATCGGTTAGCACGATTTGCGTTTCTGCTCTTTCAAAAATAGGTTCACGCTCGCAAGAGGTGAGGGACATTCAAACTGTTTTAAAGCAACAGGGGTATTATACCGGTAATGTAGACGGTATTTACGGCACAAAGACGAAAAACGCAGTTATAGCGTTTCAAAAAAGCAAAGGACTTTCGCCCGATGGCGTAGCGGGTGAAAAAACGCTAAAGGCGTTGGGGCTTGGTGGTAATAATTCGTATGGTGGATATAGTTCGGCAGATTATGAGCTTTTGGCACGCATAATCTCTGCAGAAGCCAGAGGTGAAGCCTATCAAGGTCAGGTTGCTGTGGGAGCGGTAGTGTTAAACAGAATAGAGCATCCGTCTTTTCCCGATACGCTTTCGGGAGTAGTCTATCAAAAAGGAGCCTTTTCGTGTCTTAACGATGGGCAATTTTATGAGCCTATAGCAGATAGCGCTTATAGTGCCGCTTCGGATGCTATAAATGGAATGGACCCAAGTGGTGGGGCTATATATTATTACAATCCCGAAAAGTCTACGAATAAATGGATTTTTAGCCGTGAAATAATAACCACTATAGGTAAGCATAGATTTTGCAAATAATTAAAAGCAAACGAACCAAATTAAATGTTTTGGTTCGTTTTGCGCTTTATTACCTTTGTTTTAGGATTATTAGCATATGTATGTATAATATGAAACATATTATATAAATTAAAAGAATAATATACATAAAGACGATATTTTTTACCGATAAAATGGGCAAAAAGGGCCTTGAAACCGCATAAACTCTGGGTTTCAAAGAAATTTAACCCAAAATTGTGCAGTTTTCACAAATTTTCGAGTTAAAAATGAGGTAGCAGATCGGTAAATATGGATTTTTAACGTTAAAAATAGGCAATAAAACGCTGAAAAACCGCTATATATAGAGGTTTTCGGACTTTTTCAAACTAAATTTAAAAAAGATATATCAAATTTAAGCGGGTTATAAGTGGCGTTATTTGTCTTGTTTAATCTGTAAAAAAATTTAGAAAAAATATTGACTTTTGGGCATAAAAATGATAAAATCTTAATGTAAACAAATAACAAAAAGATATATCAAATCCACATTTTTCCAAAAAAGTAGGAAAATGTGGGTTTAAGTGTCGTCTTTTAAAACTGAAAAAACTGATAAAAATAGGTTTTTTTGTCAATTTTGTAAGTTTATGTAAGTTTGTTTATGCAAATTCAACAATTCAGGTTGCTGAATTTGTTGCGGGCCTTCGAGTTCCTAGCTTGAATGCCTTATAAACTTGGCGCACTCAGCGGATTCTGCTTTTTTTAGAGAGAGGGGAAGCACTATTCGTTGTTTCGAACACAAATATAAAGAAAGGTGATGAGAGACAACAGCGAAACTTAGCTTTACTTAAGGTGTGGCTTGGCGAACAGTTTGAATTGATGTTCGTAGGGGACGAGGCCCATTTCGTCCCGCAGAAAGTTTTGCACAGCTACGGGGCGACATCGGCATCGCCCCCTACGGATAAAAACGTAGTTTTAAGATTCGTCCCTTACGGAACGGAAATTCAGGCCGATTTGTGCAATGGAATATTTGATAAGCCTGTTAGGGTTTGTGAATATACGCTGTTGTGCGAAATTTGTCGAGTTAGCGCTTCAAAGTAAAGTTTGGCTAAAAAATCTTTTTTAGAAAGAAGGAAAAAATTATGAAAAAATTGTTAGCATTAGTACTTAGCATAGCTATGGTGCTTACAATGTTTTCCGGCACACTTGGTGTTTTTGCAGCAGACGATGCATCATTAACACCATCCGTTTACTCGGGTTCTTTGCCGCAGTCTTCTGCTGATACTTGGGGCTTTGAAGATGCAAGTCTTTTAACCCCTACTGCTGAGCAGAATAACGTTTATATGATCGCAGGTAACTACGGTAAAACTCCTAAGACAGAAAAAGCAGGTATTACTACTGAAGAAAAAGCTTCGGGTAATTCCAGCCTTTATGCTACATTTGATGGCGCAGGCTATGCTCATTTCTTAGTAGATGTTACTAATCCTGCAGATTTAGCTGCTTGGATTACAGCTGGTAAAGATTACCACGTTAAGGCTGATGTTAAAACAACTGCTGACTTTAACGGTGGTGTTTACTTCCATCTTATTAAAGACGGTGCTTCTGTAGGCGTACATGATTGGTACGGCGAGTATTTCTTCTATCAAACAGATAATAGAAACGGCGTAGCACCTACAAACTCTGTTTTAACTAACTGGACAACAGTTACAGGTACTAACCCTGGCCGTTCTGCTATCCAGAACAAGAGAATCACTAACTGGGTTTCAGGTTCTAAGCTTCAGATTAGAGTTATGATTACCGGTGATGCTGGTACTATCTGGCTTGATAACTTTGATTTAGTATACCCCACACATTCTAAGAGCAATGTAAATAACGATAGCGGTTATAACGGTATATTCACATCCGCTAACGGTAACGCAGCTTACAACGGTTCAACAGGCGCAGGTTCACCTAACAACGCAGGTTTTGAGCGTAGCGCAGGTTACTGGAGCAGCGCAAGAATGGTTGATAAGAACTCTACCAACAACTTTGGTTTTGTTTACTCTTACGGCCAGTCTTGGCACAATGCTATTGGCGATACAACACCTATGTCTGAAAATGTAGACATTACTAAAGTAGAGCTTCCTGCTAACTATGCAAGCAAAGCCGGTATAGGTCAGGTTAACTGGGATTATGCACATACAGGCTACTACAGCTTGAAGGTTTACAAGCAGAAAGAGCAGAGTGCAGGTTTCGCATTCTTCATTCCTACTTCTCTTGTAAATGCTGAGAAGAAATATTACTTAGAAGCTTATGTTAAGCTTGCAGACTATGTTGGTACTATCGAAGGTCGTGTAGCTAATCCTGCAAGCTCCAGCATTAATACACCTCATACTTGGTTCGGTTCTAACTATATGTTAGGTGCTAAGAACGCTCCTGTTTCTGCTGAAGATGTAGGTACCGGTTGGGTACATATTACATCAGAAGTTATGGATGGTGCTAAGATTGCTGCAGGTGCTACAGGTAATGCACTCAACTTCTTCCTTGACTTTGTTGGTGAAGGTCTTGTTTACGTAGACGATATCGACCTTGTAGAAGTTACAGATACTACACCTTTAGTATCTACCGAGAACTACTACGGTAACACTAACTTTGATAAGGTTACCCTTACTACTGCAGATGAAAATGCAGACGTTTGGTTCACTACCGACGGTAGCAACCCTCTATATTCTTCAACAGCTATGCGTTACGACGCTGCTAACCCAATCCGTGTTTACGATAACCTCAACCTCAAGGCTGTAGGTATCGATAAAGCAACAGGCGAAGTAAGCCGTGTACTTTCATGGCACTATGCTTCTAAAGCTAACTTCTTCAAGACACGTTCGGCTGATAATACAGCAGGCGTTGTAGATGATAAAGCTCCTGTTTATTACAACACCCTTACATTACCTGCAGACGCTGCAGCTGGCGACATTGTAAGACTTACTTATGATGAAGCCACCTCTAAGAATGACGACGGTTCTCTTAACTACACAACCAAAGATACTGTTATGCAGTTCCGTGGTTACAATATGAATAATAGCGTTAACTTAACATTTGACGTTACTGCTGCTGAAGGCTTTACAGGCGAAACCTGGGTTAAGCTTTGGTTAAACGGCGGCGGTGAGTTCAGAACTGAACAGAACGGCGAAACCGTTAACGGTACATTTGTTGGTAAAAACGGTTATGTAGCTAAGGTTACCCAGGCTGGTACTCAGACCGTTACCTTAAAGCTTGAAGGCTTACAGAGACATGACGCTATGGCTCCATTTATTGAGAGAATAAGCGGTTCTGGCGAAGTTACAGTTGACAACTTCAAGATCACAATCGATCAGGTTGGCGCTCCTATCATCGAAGTAGTAGAAGAAGAAGCTCCTGAGCTTGACTACTATATCGAAGATTACTACACAGACGTATTCCCATTGATGACAAATAACTCTGCATTCGACCTTGATGGTACAATGTCAGTTATTTACACAAATCAGGATGGTGAGTCTGTATTCACTAAAGAATATGACCTCACTCTCGCTGCTGGCGAATCTTACTCAGACTGGTTCGACATTTCTGAAGTAATTAAAGAATATGGCGCATACGATTTACAGTATGTATTTACAGATGTAAGCGGTATGAAGTATGTATGTCTCGAAAAGAGCATCGCTTACTTACCTGATAACTCTGCTTCTGAAAGCTTCCGTGGTGTAAATCTCGGCGTATTCACACAGGGTTATGACAGTGCTTTCGCTCAGTTAGAGCTTGTTAAGAATCTTGGTATGAACTATGTTCGTACAGAGATCAGAATGGAAAATGCAAACCTTGTAACTGTTGAAGAAGACGGTAGCTATACATTAGCTGATACTGTTCTTGACGGCGCTTCTGCTGCTGCAGATGCAGGTGTTAAGCTTGTAGTTCTTCTTAACGCTTCTTACAAAACTGTTGATGTAAATGAGTTTGCTAAGTTTGCTGCAGCTGCTAAGGCTCAGCTTGCTGACTATGGTATTGAGTACTTTGAGCTTATTAACGAGCCCAACGGCGGTGACGCTGCTAAGTATGCTGCTATAGTTAAGGCTGCTTACCCTGTTCTTGCTGATGATACCACTAAGGTTCTCGCAGGTAACGTTTCACATCACGGTGCTGGTTGGTTAGAAGGCATGATCGCTGCTGAAGCTGATATCCTTGATTACATTGATATCTGGGCA
>JAZREW010000189.1:0-11948 GCA_045661005.1 Acutalibacteraceae bacterium
ATCACTTTCGTTTATATAATGCACATCATTAGTACAAACAACAGGTATATCTATTTCACGAGAAAGTTTTATAATTTGCGGATTAACTATCTTTTGTTCTCTAATTCCGTGATCTTGCATTTCGAGATAATAGTTTCCGTCACCAAAAGTGTTTTTATACCAAAGCGCGATTTCTTTTGCTTTTTCATATTCGCCATTCAAAATTCTTTTTGGAATTTCTCCTGCAAGACAAGCAGAAAGCGCAATAATTCCACCGTGATACTTTTCAAGTAATTCCCTATCTACACGGGGTTTAGAATAAAAGCCTTCTGTAAATCCGGCAGACACCAATTTAATTAAATTACGATAACCCTCATCATTTTCGCAAAGCAAAAGCAAATGCGAATATGATGTACCCTGTATTTTCTGTTTTTCAAAACGGCTACCGGGTGCCACATAAACCTCGCACCCGATAATAGGTTTAACACCTTTTTTAAGGGCGTACTTGTAAAAATCAATTGCGCCGTACATTACACCATGGTCAGATATTGCAATTGCTTTTTGCCCTATTTCTGCCGCACGGTCTATAAGCTTTTGTATTCTACAACAGCCGTCAAGCAAGCTATATTCGGTATGAACGTGTAAATGCACGAAATCCATTTTTACAATCCCCCTTTATATGTAAATTGTTATTTTATTTCCTCGTAAATTTCAACTATTTTTTTAAGTCTATGGTTTAATCCTGATATAGATAACGAAACATCTGATAAACGGCAAAGCTCTTTTAAAGTAGCCTCGGGATTATTCTTTCGCAAAAGAGCGGCAGTTAGCAATTCTTGTGGTAGGCTATATAGCCTGTCCGTCTTTTCAAGAAAATCTATAGCAGTACGTTGCTTAATAGACGCTTCAACCGTTTTTGAAATGTTAGCATTATCGCAATTTCTTACACGGTTAATATTATTTTTAACACTTTTCATTATCTTAGTATCAATAATATTAAGTGTTTGCTTGCCCGCTCCCATAAGTGTTAGCAAATCTTCAATAACCGTGCTTTCTTTTGTATAAAGCTGTACACCGTTTTTCCTTACTGCCACACGCATATTAATACCGAATTCCGCCAAAAGTGCAAGTAATTCATTCGCCGCTTTATCACTTTTAACATTAAATTCAGCACGGTATTCTTTTTCGGGGTCATTAATATTTCCGCAGGCTAAAAACACACCCTTAATAAAGCTATGTGCACAGCAATCTCTAATAAAAAGTGAGCGGTCTATTATATTTTCCTCTACCCCATAATCTACCGAAGCCAAAATCTTTAGTCTTTCCGCCTCTGATGCAATTTCAGCCTTGTACGTAGGAATTTTATTTCCACCGCAACTCAAACTAGGTCTTATTTTGTAAACCGAAAAAATCGCATCACAGTAGGCTTTAGCCACACTTTCGTTTGCAGTTTGCAAACAAATACGTTTTAAAGAAAAAGACCTGCCAAACAGCATAAAACCGTAAGCGTATGACGGTTTGCAGCAGCCGGACGGTCTTATATTAATCAATTCATTTTTTACATCTTGACAAAATGACATAGTTTTCACCTTTTTTGTATATCTCGGTGAAGAATTGTGCAATTATAGTCTTTATCTTTAAGATATGCACCTATCTTCTCAGCAAATGTAACCGATCGATGCTTACCGCCTGTACAACCAAACGCAATAGTTAGTTGGCTTTTTCCCTCTTTAGCATAAAGAGGCACAGAACAGTTTATAAAGTCTACTAACTTATTGTAGAATTTTTTACTGTCATCACTATTCATTACATATTCACGCACTTCACTATCAAGTCCGGTTTTATTTTTTAATTCATCAACATAAAACGGATTTGGCAAGCATCTTACATCTATAACTAAATCCGCCTCGGTATCAGTACCGTATTTAAAACCAAAAGACTTGCACTGTATTTTAAGAGCGTTACTAACGCTACCAAAAAATATAGCCGAAAGCTTTTCTTTAAGCTGTGCCCTTGAAATATAGCTTGTATCTATAACATAATCTGCAACAACATGAATTTTTTTCAGCATTTCACGTTCTTTTTCAACCGCCGCAGAAATAGAAACATCCTCACCGTTAGAAAGCGGATGTTTACGCCTGTTTTCTTTGTAACGACGTATTAAAATTTCATCAGAAGCATCTAAAAACAATATTTTAAAATTAATATTTTCACCTTTAAGATGCTCTAATACATCGGAAATTTCAGAGAACATATTACCGCCTCTGGCATCGGTAACAATCGCCATACGGTTAAGCTCATTACCGCTTTTAGCAGATAAATCTACAAAAGACGGTATAATTGCAGGCGGGATATTATCTACACAGTAAAACCCCATATCTTCAAGCGCATTAGCTGCCTGCGATTTTCCCGCACCTGACATTCCCGTAACAATCAACAGTTCCATTAAATACTCCTTATTCTTTACCAACAAATATGACTTCGGGTTCTAACATTACCCCGTCAGCCTTTAATACAGTATCACTAACAAGCTTCATAAGACCTTTAACGTCCTCACAGGTGGCATTATCATAATTAATTAAAAAGCCTGCATGCTTTTCACTTACCATTGCACCGCCAACCCTTGTTCCTTTAAGATTATTTTTTTCTATAAGCGCACCCGCAAAATGCCCTTGCGGACGTTTAAATGTACTGCCCGCACTTGGATATTCAAGAGGTTGTTTAGACTTTCGTCTATCCATAAAATCGTCCATCTTAGCACGTATTTCTTGCGGGTTGCCTTGTTTTAATTTAAAGGTAACCTTAGTGATTATATTTCCGTTTTTCTTAAAAACGCTTGTTCTGTAGCCTAATGCCATATCATCTGCATTAATTGTTTCTACAGAACCATTTGCTTTCACACTTTCGGCTAATGTAACAATATGCGACATTTCAGCCTCGTAGGCGCCGGCATTCATATATAAAGCTCCGCCCACACAACCGGGTATACCGTATGCAAATTCCATACCAGTAAGTCCGTTTTGCATAGCCGCAGTACAAACCGCCGCAAGTGAGACACCCGCCTCTGCAGTAATTTCATCACCGTTAACGCAAATGTTATCTAACTTAGAAAGGCTTATAACTACACCGTCAATCCCCTTATCAGAAACCAACAAGTTAGAACCTTTTCCTAATACAAAGTACGATATATCAAGCTTTGCCAGTTCTAAAAGCAGTTCAGATATTTGCTGTGTATTTTCAGGAGATATGAAAAACTGTACAGGACCGCCTATTTTAAAGCTTGTATGCAACATCATAGGTTCATCTTTTTTATATTCAATTTTACTGTTGTTACAAAATTCTTCTAAAGCCAAATAGTTCATATAGACGGCCCCTCCAAGTAAAAAATCTTATTTATACAAATCGCAGATATACGCTGCACCTATAATACCCGCATCGTTACCAAGCTCTGCAGTTTTAATTTCTGCCTTTTTGTCAATATTACGAGCATAGTTTTCACCTGCAACAATTTCTTTTACAGGCTTAATAAGCAACTCGCCCTCTTTAGAGATACCGCCGCCTATACAAATAATTTCAGGCTGGAATATATTAATGTTGTTTGCAATACCTACTGCAATATACTGCACGTATTTTTCAACAACCATTTTACCTGCCGCATCACCTGCACGCATAGCATCAAAAGCAGTTCTGCCGCTTACAGCTTCAATATCGTTATCAACAAGCTTCCACATAATAGTATCAGGGTATCTGATCATAGCCTGCTTGGTTTGACGAATAAGTGCGGTTGCTGAAGCATAAGCTTCCCAACAACCCAAACGTCCGCAAGTGCAAACTTCACCGTCTACTGCAATAACAGTATGACCAAGCTCGCCACCGGCATAGTTAGAGCCTGAGTAAATTTTACCGTCAATAATAACACCGCCACCAACACCGGTGCCAAGAGTTATCATTATAAAGTTCTTTGTACCCTTACCTGCACCTGCTAAAAATTCACCATAAGCTGCGGCGTTAGCATCATTTTCAATATAAAAATCAATTCCTGTACGCTCTTTAAGCATATCAGATACAGGAACATTTATAAAACCAAGATTATTTGCATAGCAAACAATACCGTTTACTGGGTCAATAGCACCGGGTGAGCCAATACCTGCGGCATCTATATCACTTTTTTCAAGGCCTGCTTCTGCAATAGCCTCAAGAGCTACAGCGGCGATGTCATCCATAATATCCTCAGCAGGTCTTGGGCAATTAGTTTTTCTTTTAGCGGTTGAAATAATTTTATAATTTTCGTCAACCACGCTAGCAACAATATTTGTTCCACCTAAATCAATACCAAGTTTATACATTTTTATTCTCCTTAATTTTTAATTTTACTAAAATGGATTTACAGTTGTATTATCAGATGTGCCGGTTTGCTCATCATCGGTCATACCAAGACGCTTGAGCAAATCCTCAGCCGCATTGTAGCCAAGCTTTTTCTGGCGGCTGTTCATAGCGGCAACCTCAATAATTACCGCAAGATTTCGTCCCGGTTTTACTGGGATAGTAAGCGAAGGGATTTTAAGGTCTAATATTTCGGTAGTTTGACTTTCAAGACCCATTCTGTCATAAGCTTTATTAACATCCCAAGGTTCCATATTAATTACAAGGTCTATTTTTTCTGTAAGCTTTACAGAACCCGCACCGAAAATACGGCTTGCGTTTATAATACCTATGCCACGAAGTTCAATAAAATGCCTTATATTATCGGGCGCAGTACCTACTAACGAATTGTTTGAAACTCTTCTGATTTCAACCGCATCGTCAGCTATTAAACGGTGACCTCTTTTTACAAGCTCAATAGCGGTTTCACTTTTACCTACGCCGCTTTCACCGAGTAGCAAAATACCCTCACCGTAAACTTCTACTAAAACGCCATGTCTTGTAATACGAGGTGCTAAATGAAGATTTAAAAACGCAATCAAAGCAGAAGTGAAATCAGAAGTGGACTCTGCACATCTTAGTAGCGGTACACCATATTTCTTAGCGGTTTCGACATACATATCGTCAACCTCAAGATTACGGCAAATAACTACAGCTACAGGTTTTCTTGAGAAAAATTCATCAAGTCTCTGCTGTGCTTTTTCTACAGTGAATCTACGTAAAAAGCTTTCTTCGCTTTTACCAATTATCTGTATACGTTTTTCATCAAAAAACTCGAAATAACCCGCCATTTGAAGACCAGGGCGATTTACTTCTGTAGAAGAAATCATAAGCTCTTCAAGCTCGCCTGATATATTAAGTATTTCCAAAGAAAATTCAGAAACAATCTTACCGAGCGATACTTTAAAATTTGTATGCAATCGCATTCCCTCCCAAAAACTAAAATTAACCAATATAAATTATACTACACTAACTTTAAAATTGCAAAGTTTTTTATTATGCCCAACAGTATTTTTTATTTTTTGATATAAAACAATTGAAAAGTCACTATCTCCGGCTAAGCCGGAGGCTTGAGTATGTCCTAAAAGGACGTTATGCCGGCAAGCGTCTAAATGCACTTAAAACTCTATCACTAGCATCGCTCAAGAAAATCTGCCATACACTCATCGAAAGTAAACTTTATATGAAAAGTATCTTTATAATCAAATTTCTGATTAACATCGTAAAAACGGTCTGCTTTTGCTTGGTCTGACTGCGAGTTTGCGTAAAATCCGAAAAAGGCAATTTTTTCGATTTTATGTTGAAAAAACAAAACTGATACGTTATAATGTACTAGAATATGTAAAATTTTAAACATCGATATACAAAGGAGATACGAAAACAAATGAAGCTCGGTATGGTGGGGTTACCAAACGTTGGTAAATCAACCCTTTTTAATGCAATTACAAATGCAGGTGCACAATCTGCTAACTATCCTTTCTGCACTATAGAACCCAATGTTGGTATGGTAAGCGTGCCTGATGAAAGACTTGAAAAATTATCAGAAATTTATTCACCTGATAAATTTACACCCGCAGTTATAGAGTTTGTTGACATAGCCGGTCTTGTAAAGGGTGCTTCTAAAGGTGAAGGTCTTGGCAACAAATTCCTTGCAAATATTCGTGAGGTTGACGCTATAGTTCACGTTGTGCGTTGCTTTGAAAGTGATGATATTATTCACGTTGAAGGCTCTGTTGACCCTAAGCGTGACATTGAAACTATAAATTTAGAGCTTATTTTCTCTGATATTGAAATGGTACAACGCCGCCTTGACCGTGCTACAAAAGCACTTAAGGGTGACAAAAAAATGCAGGGCGAGGTTGACTTTTTAAAGCGTCTTATAGACCATCTTGAAAAGGGTTTGCCCGCACGCTCGGTTGAGATTACCGATGAAAGCGAAATTGAGATTATAAACACTACCGCTTTGCTTTCTGCAAAACCCGTAATATATGCTTGTAATATGAGCGAGCAGGATTTTACATCCGGCATTGAAAGCAATACAAACTTTAATGCAGTTAAAGAAATAGCCTCTTTAGAAAAGGCAGAAATTCTTCCTATATGCGCCGCTTTAGAGGCTGAAATTTCAGGTCTTGAACAGGAAGAAAAGGTTATGTTCTTAGAAGAACTCGGCCTTGAACGTTCTGGTCTTGACCGTATGATACAAAAATGCTATTCACTTTTAGGTCTTATTTCCTACCTTACTGCAGGCAAACCAGAGGTTAGAGCCTGGACCATTACCGAAGGCACTAAGGCACCACAAGCAGCAGGCAAAATTCATACCGATTTTGAACGTGGATTTATTCGTGCTGAGGTTATAGCATATGATGACTTTATGGCTTGCGGCGGAAATATGGTTACCGCAAAAGAAAAAGGACTAGTACGTAGCGAAGGCAAGGAATACGTTATGAAGGATGGAGACATTGTTCTCTTTAGATTTAACGTATAATATAAGAGTATAAAATCATAAAACCTACCCAAAATATTTTAGGGTGATTTTATGAGCAAACAAAAAGCCAATCTTATTCTTTTTAGCATTGGCGCAGTAGGCTATGGTTTGTTAGAAATTCTTTGGCGTGGACGAACTCATTGGTCTATGCTGGGAGCTGGCGGTATATGCTTTACATTTTTTGGCGGCATAGGCGAAAAGCTTAAAAGCACTAACATTTTTATTAAGGCTATAATCGGTAGTTGTTTTATAACTGCAATTGAGTTGATTTTTGGCATTATTTTTAATATTATTTTAAGAAAAAACGTGTGGGATTATTCAAAACAGCCTTTAAATCTTGGTGGGCAAATTTGTATGCTTTACTCTGGCTTTTGGGCGGTTTTAGGTCTTGTTTTCATTCCGTTTGCCACAAAGATTAAACGCAAACTTAAGTCTCATTAATTCAAAAGGACTGATTTTTTGGATTTTTTGCATAGAACATGGGCAGAAATAGATATTAATGCCCTTGTACATAATTTCAAGACAATTAAACAAAATGCAAATGGTTCGCAAATTATGGCGGTTGTAAAAGCAAATGCTTACGGTCATTCGGTTTGTGACGTTGCCCCGTGTTTACAAGAACTGGGTGCAGATTACTTTGCCGTTTCTAACATTGATGAAGCCTTGCAGCTAAGAGACTGTGACATTACAAAGCCTATACTGATTTTAGGCTATACACCCGTAGCATTGGCTGAACAGTTGGCAAAAAACAATATTTCGCAATGTGTGTATTCTGCCGAATACGCTGATATGCTTTCAAAATTTGCCGTAAAACAAAATGTTACCGTTAATATACACATTAAGCTAGATACCGGTATGTCTCGTCTGGGGTTTAACTGTAGAAACAATTCACTTTGCGGTTTAGATGAAGCCATTACCTGTGCTAAGCTTGATGGATTTAATTTAGAGGGTGTTTTCACTCATTTTGCCGTGGCTGACAGAGATGCTAATACTGAAGACGGTTTTACAAATGAACAGTACAATAGATTTACAACAGCCATAACTAAATTCAGAGACGCAGGTTTAACCCCTAGTCTTTGCCATTGTTGCAACTCTGCTGCACTTCTTTTAGATGATGATAAGCATTTGGATATTTGCAGACCGGGTATTATTCTTTATGGTCTTTCCCCCTCGGGCAACCTTGAGCTTTCAAAAGATTTACTGCCTGTTATGACACTTAAATCGGTAGTTTCAATGGTTAAAGAAATAAACGAGGGTGATACTGTAAGCTATGGCAGAACCTTTACTGCAACTAAACGTATGAAAATAGCTACTGTTGCCGCAGGCTATGCTGACGGGTACCCAAGAGCTTTATCCTCTAAAGCTTATTTACTTATAAACGGTAAAAAAGCAAACATTGTTGGCAGAGTTTGTATGGACCAAATGGCAATTGACGTTACCGATATTGACGATGTTAAAATAGGCGACGAGGTTATACTTTTCGGAAAAGGTCTTCCTGTAGAATATTTAGCCGAGCTTTGCAATACCATTAACTATGAAATTGTTTGTGGCATTTCACCCCGTGTTCCACGTGTTATAATCAACAACTAAATATCCTATTTTTATAAGCAGTAACCGTAAAAGAGTTACTGCTTTTTTCATTTTAGCACTTTATGTAATTTAAAAACACTAAAATATTGATTTTTTACTTGCAACCAAGTGCCATATATTGTATAATGACATAATAAATACCCAAAAACAATTAATGTAAATTATACATAAAAGGAGTATGTTGTTATGAAATGTCCTTTTTGCGGATTTGAGGAAAGTAAGGTAATTGATTCTCGCCCTACTGATGAGGGTCAAAGAATTCGCCGTAGACGTGAGTGCCTACAATGTGCGAAGCGCTTTACTACCTATGAGGTTATCGAAAGTCTTCCGATAATAGTAATTAAGAAGGATAAATCACGTGAAACCTTTGACCGTAACAAGCTTATGACAGGTCTTTTACGTGCCTGCGAAAAACGTCCGGTATCTTTTGATATGTTAGACACTATGATTGATGACATAGAGGTTATCATTCAAAATTCGCTTGACCGTGAAGTTAGCAGTGAACGCATAGGCGAGCTTGTAATGGAAAAGTTAAAGAAAATAGACGAAGTAGCTTACGTTCGTTTTGCTTCTGTTTACCGTCAGTTTAAAGACATTAATACATTTATGTCTGAACTTAACAAGCTACTCAAGGATAATTAAGGAGTTACAATGAATACTAATGAACTAATGGCAGAGCTTTTACTGCCGAATATTGATAAAAGCTGTGATTATTATGAACAAATGTATCCCGCACGCAATTTACCAGAGGGTGCAAGAGTTGTAAGAATTGCACCAAGCCCTACAGGCTATCTTCACCTGGGTACACTTTTTGCCGCCCTTGTAAACAGAATAACCGCAACTTCTACAGGCGGTGTATTCTTTACAAGAATTGAAGATACCGACAAAAAGCGTGAAATTGAAGGCGGTATTGAGGATATTATAGATGGTCTTAATCGTTTTGGTATTACTATTGACGAAGGCTTTGTTTCAGGCACGAACCAAAGCGGTGATTACGGTCCCTACCAACAAAGTAAGCGTGCTGAAATTTACCAGACCTATGTAAAAGAGCTTATCCGCCAAGGTCTTGCTTACCCTTGCTTCTGCTCAGCAGAAGAATTAGAGGTTGTGCGTTGCGAACAAGAAGCGCAAAAACTTCGCACAGGCTACTATGGTAAATGGGCTAAGCACAGAGATATTACCTACGAAGAGGCAAAAGCTTTAATAGACGAGGGTAAAACCTTTGTTGTACGTCTTAAATCCCCCGGCAATGAAGAAAATAAGGTTGTTTTTGAAGATACCATTAAGGGTAAAATTGAAATGCCTGAAAACGATGAAGACTTTGTTCTTTTGAAGTCAGACGGTATTCCAACCTACCACTTCGCACATGCTGTGGATGACCATTTAATGCACACCACTCACGTGTTAAGAGGTGATGAATGGATTTCTTCGGTACCAAAGCACATTCAATTGTTTAAGCTTTTAGGATTCAAGTTGCCAAAGTTTGGTCATATATCCCCTATTATGAAGCTTGACAATGGGGCAAAACGTAAAATTTCAAAACGTAAAGACCCTGAGGCTGCCGTTCATTTCTTTGCAGAGCAAGGTTATGATAGCGAGTGTGTTATAAACTATCTTATGACGGTTGCCGCATCTGATTTTGAAGATTGGCGCCGTGCAAATCCCGATGCTTCTTATAAAGAGTTTAAATTCAACCTTAAAAAGATGAGTGTTTCGGGTGCTTTGTTTGACGAGAACAAACTAACCGACGTAAGTAAAAATATGGTAGCCAAGCTTTCAAGTGGCGAGGTTTATGAAAAGCTTACTGCTTGGGCGAAGGAATTTGATGAAGAATTTTATAACATTCTTACCAAAAACCCCGATTATACAAAAGCCGTTTTAGCTATTGACCGTGACGTACCAAAGCCACGTAAAGATATAGCTAAATGGAACGAAGCAAAGGATTATTTTGCTTTCCTTTTTGAAGAACTTTATACCCCTTGCTTTGAATTGCCCGAAAACATTAACCCGGCCGACGCTAAAGCATTTTTAGCAGAATATAAAACCGTGTATTCTACTGAGGATGACAGACAAGCTTGGTTTGATAAAATTAAAGCAATAGCACCTAAAATTAACTTTGCTTCTGAAACTAAGGAATACAAGGCTAACCCCGAAAATTATAAGGGACATGCAGGTGACCTTAGCACAGTGCTTAGAATTGCCATAACAGGCAGACGTAACACCCCCGACCTTTGCAGTATTATGCAGGTTCTGGGTAAGGACGAATGTATAAAGCGTATTGACAGTATGATAAATTCATTATGATTTAAGGGATAGAATATGGAAGAAAATATTATTTTAACAGAAGAAGTAAAAACATCTAACTTTATTCACGATTTTATTGATGAAGATTTAAAGGAAGGCGTATATGAAAAGGTTCAAACCCGTTTCCCGCCAGAACCTAACGGCTATTTGCATATAGGTCACGCAAAAGCTATTTGCATTGATTTTGCAACTGCCGAAAAATATAATGGTATATGTAATTTGCGTCTTGACGATACCAACCCCACAAAAGAAGATGTTGAGTATGTAGATGCTATTAAAGAAGATATTGAATGGTTAGGTTTTAAGTGGGACAATATCTATTTCGCATCTGATTACTTTGATTACATCTACGAATGCGCACTTAAGCTTATAGACAAAGGCTTGGCTTATGTAGATGAATCCACACCAGACGAAATTCGAGAAATGCGTGGTACTTTAACCGAGGCTGGCGTAAACAGCCCTTACAGAGAGCGCCCAGTTGAAGAAACCAAAGATTTATTCCGCCGTATGACCGATGGTGAATTCCCTAACGGTGCTATGGTACTTAGAGCTAAGATTGATATGGCATCTTCTAACATCAATATGCGTGACCCCGTTATATACAGAATTATGCACGCTTCTCACCACAGAACAGGTGACAAATGGTGCGTTTATCCTATGTATGATTTCGCACATCCTTTAAGTGATGCTAAAGAGGGTGTTACCCACTCACTTTGTTCATTAGAGTTTGAAAATCACCGTCCGCTTTATAACTGGTTCTTAGAGGTGTTGGAAATTCCCACTCCCCCACGCCAGATTGAGTTTGCTCGTATGAATGTTAACTACACCCTTACAAGTAAGCGTAAATGCTTAAAGCTTGTAAATGATGGTTTAGTATCAGGTTGGGATGACCCCAGAATGGCTACCATTTGCGGTATGCGCCGTAGAGGTTACCCTGCTGAAGCAGTACGTGCTTTTGTAGATAAAATCGGTGTTTCAAAGGCGTACAGCGTTATTGATTACGCTTTGCTTGAGTCTTGTGTTAGAGATTACCTTAACGAAAATGCTGACAGAGCCATGGCAGTTCTTCGCCCATTAAAGATAGTTATTGATAACTATCCAGATGGTAAACTTGAAAATATTGAGGTTGATATTAACCCCAACAAACCAGAGCTTGGCAAAACAACAG
>JAZREW010000190.1:0-2692 GCA_045661005.1 Acutalibacteraceae bacterium
AATCAATAGGAGCAACAGCGATGCTGCCTGATACTGATAACGTGTCGCCTGTAATAGAATCGCCTAGTTTTGATACCGAGCCGATATCGCCGGCTGAAATCTCGTTGGCATCTTCTTGTTTGCCACCCTTTAACCACATTACCTTTGAAATTCGTTCTTCGTCGCCAGTACGTGCATTTATTAAGCGAATATCATTACCGATTTTGCCTGATAAAACCTTGAAGTATGAAAGCTTACCAACAAATGGGTCGGCAATTGTTTTAAATATCATGAGTGCTGGTGAACCGTCAGTAGAGTAGGAGATTTCATCACCGTCAGCCGTTGTGTATTTGCAATCTGCCGCACTAGGTAGAATTTTAACTAGATTTTCAACCATCATTGGTACTGCATCACCAGTTTGCTGAATGCCGCAGTAAACCGGACAAATGTCACCACTCTTAACGCCAACAGAAAGACCTGTTATCATTTCATCAACCGTAAACTCTTCACCAGAGAAATACTTTTCCATTAAATCTTCATCAGTAGAAGCTATAGCTTCAAGCAACATGCTACGCATATCATCAAGCTCGGTGCTTACAGGCATACGGAATTCTTTCATTTCTAAGCCGTTACAAGCGTAAGCTTTGTTTTCGATAAGGTTTATGTAACATTTTAGCTCATCGTTTTCAATGTAGGGAACTACAACAGGGCATATAATAGCACCGTAATTACCTGCAAGGGCAGATAGTACACGGTAAAAATGTGCATGTGTAGAATCTAGCTTACCAACAAAGAAAGCAACACTTTTATTTAAAGCACGTGCTTTTTCAAAAGCCTGTTTTGCACCAACGGTTAAACCCGATTTACCTGAAATGGTAATAATAGCACTATCGGCCGCAGCAAGAGCTTCATATATACCACCTGCAAAGTCAAAAAGACCGGGAGCATCAATAATATTTAGTTTATTTTCGCCAAGCTCTAACGAATAAACTGCAGTTGATACAGAAACCTTGCGTTTTTTCTCTTCAGGGTCAAAATCCATAACGGTGGTACTGTCACCAGTCTTACCGATTCTGTCTGTAGCCTTTCCATAATATAAAATCGCATCGGCCAATGTGGTCTTTCCTGAACCACCGTGGCCTAAAAGTGCGATGTTACGAATAAAATTTTCTGCGTACTGTTTCAAATTAATACACTCCTTTAGTATATTTGATGGGATTATTATAACACATCTTATTAGCAATTACAACAAAATCTTTCAACACTTTATAAATATTTTATTAAAATGTCATAAAATATTAAAATTTTTGGTACTTTGTCATAAGAATAAGTTAAATGTTACAAAATGTAATACTAAATGCACCACATATATGGGTTTTATTACAAATTTGAAACAATTTGTAACCGAATTGTTTCTGCAAATTTATAGTTGTATGTAATATAATATAAATATAAATTTAAGGAGGCGGTTTCGTGAAAAAGTACATATTAAATTTCGTTGCTATTTTTACAGTAGCCGCACTTTCGGTTGTTAGCGTTTCTGCTGGTAAAGCTACACCTAAAGAAGTTCCTGTTGCAGAAGAAGAAACAGCAGTTATTACTGTTGCTAATTCTATGAATAGTATTGATAGTGATAAAGTTTTAGAGACTCGTTTTTTAAATATGCTTAATCACAACTTTGTTTATGACGATGATTATAAATCGGTTGAAGATATTGTAAATAACTCAGTTTTCGCTCTTTTAGATCTGCGTGATGCTGAGGATGAAAGCTTCATAGCTGAGACTTTCGTTTCAGATTATGTATTTAATATGTATGGTATTAAAGTTGAAAATTATGAAGAAATTAATGCTGATTTCCCTAAAAAAGATGGTTTCGTATATATAATACCAAGAGGTTATTCAACATTCGATCATGAGATTAAGTCGGTCACTTTAAATGAAGACGGTAGCTATACAGTTAAAACTGTTATAAGCGAAAGCTATCACGATAGTGTTGAATATTTTGATGAATGTGAAACGCTTTTTGTTCCAAATGCGAACTCTGCTTTTGGATTTTCTATTATTCGTTCTGTTATTGGTTCCACAGCTTTTTCGGCATAAAAACTTAAATTTTGGGAACGGTTTAATCCGTTCCTTTTTTATTTAAAAAAATGTAAAAAAAATTAATTTTTTGCTTGACAAATGCTTACAAATATTATATTATATAATACATGCCGATGTGGTGGAATAGGCAGACACAAGGGACTTAAAATCCCTCGGTAGCAATATCGTACCGGTTCAAGTCCGGTCATCGGCACCATTGAATAAACCGCACAGTTAAGCCATTTGTGACTTTTCTGTGCGGTTTTTCTTTTTTGGTCGGTGGTTTACATAATTATGTTTTGGGTCTTATTTGGGGTTTATTGCCCTATTTTTTTGCTATTTTTTTATTCTTCTGAAAACTTTCCGCTCCCAACGTGCAATCTTTTCTTCGTTAAATATCCCCCACAGAACCGCAAGAACGGCGGCGAACTCTAAAACAGTTTGAATTATCATTTTAATTCACCTTTACACCGTCAATAAGTATTCCTGCGCCATCTGTAGAAAGCCTTGATATATATTTGTCGGTTATTTTCTCGAGCATTTCTACATTTTGGGTTTCAACAAAAGGCTTTGTTTCGTTGTGGTATTCTTCGCCAAAGGTTCGGGAACAAATAACAGACTTCTGCATGAA
>JAZREW010000191.1:0-3267 GCA_045661005.1 Acutalibacteraceae bacterium
CGGTTTTACAACTGTAAAGGTTAATTTTGAAATTAAAGCTGCTGCTACATATACACTTAGAATTGGTTACAGAGGCTCAGAAAGCCAGAACCAGTTTGGTGAGCTTATTGATAATGTAAAAATTGAAAGCGAATACTCTGCAACATTAAAACGTGATATGTTCCTAGCAAATGATGCTTTGATTTACGATGTGGCTGAAGGCACAACAAGCGAAGATTTATTATCTGCTTTCGAGCTTGAAAATGCTACATTAAACGTTTCTAAAAACGGAACTTTGGCAACAGGTGATACTATTTCACTTACTGTTGGTTCTAAAGTTATCTGGACTAAGACTATTTCTGTTAACGGCGATATTAATTCAGATGCTGTTGTTGACATAATAGATTTAGTTAGAATGAAAAAGCATTTTGTAGGTGTTATTACTTTAACTGACGCTGAATTGCAATCGGCAAAAATGGGCTATTCAACAGCTTCCGCTGTTAGCTTAGCTACAATGAGAAAGTATCTTTTTAGCAAATAATTTTGTAATTAAGATTTAAATTTTATCGAAATTATTATGAAACCTCACGCCTCTTGAACCTAGGAAAACAGGTGATAGAGGCGTGGGTTACAAACTTTACGCCGTAGTAAAGGTGATGAGTTAGCATTTATTATTTAACAAGAGGTGTAGCATTATGAAGTTATTCAAAACCGGCAAAGTAAATAAAATTATTTGCATAGTTTGTTTGGTTGTTTCCCTTGTGTTAGCAAATACTGTTAACGCGAATTCGTCAACAAGATTTGATACAGGCGATAAGTTTTATTATGGTTCGTATCCGCAAAGTAAAGTTACTGATAATAATTTAATTAGCGCTTTAAATTCAATAAACGAACAATGGACATCCTATAATTATTTCACAGAGGGCAATGCTTCTGATTTTATGAAGTATAAGGATGTAACATATAACGGCAATAAGTATCGTGGCGTTCTTTTTACAAAATATCGTCCTAATATTACATATGCCGTTGCTGATGCACAAAATTCATTTCAAGATGATAACGGTTATTATACCGATATTGTTTATTGGTTTAAATATGAACCTATTGAATGGACTGTGCTTTATCCGTCTACCGGACTTGTGTTGTCCTCAATAATTTTAGATTCTCAGGCATATCGTAATAATTTTTATTGTCCCAAAAATAATTTTGAAGATTTTTATACAGATTCAACAATGCAGTATTATGCAAATAATTACGAATTTTCAGATATTCGCAAGTGGCTTTCAAACAACTTTATAAATACAGCTTTCACAAGCGAAGAGCAAGAAAAAATTAATATTACAGATAATTTTAATTATTCTTGGAAATCGTCTGATCCGCTATATTCAAAATATAATGCCAATAATACGCAAGATAAGGTTTATTTATTAACAAACGGTAATACTTCTGATACACGTTATGGTTTTACTGGTGGTGGTGCTTCTGCTGCTGACAGACAGTTTATTAGCACCGATTACGCTAAGGCTCAAGGCTTGGGTGTATATAAAGCAAATCAAGACATACCAACATATTCTTTTTGGGGGGCTCGTACTGCCGGTACCAGTTGTTCGGCAGCTACAGGTGTTGATTATACAGGAGCTGCATATTATCGTTCATATTCTGTCTTTGATACACATTTTGGTGTCGTTCCTGCAATGTGTATGGATTTATCGGGTATAACCAAGAATAATTAAATCTTATGATTTTCAAAAAGTTTTGGAGATATATTTATGATGAAATTTAAATCGAAAATTATTGCTGTAATATGCACGGTTGTAATGGTTTTGACATCGTTATCGGCATTGTGTAGCGGTAGCTTTATATTTGCCGATTCAAGTAAAACCGAAGATAACCGCATTTTATTAGATAGTAGCTTTGAAAGTGGTTCTTTTGGAAACGGTTGGGGAATTGTTAACGACCATGAGAAAGACCCTGAAATTCTTCGAGGTATTTCTAATTCGGGTAAGTATTTGGTGTTAATGAATGGTCCTACCGCCAGCATCACACAAAGCTTTGAAGTTTTAAAAGGAACGGATTATGTTATTACATTGGCTCTGGCTGAAAGCCACGGAAAATCCGTTGAAAGAAAGGTTGATCTTGAAGTTGTTAGCGATAATAACACTTTGTTAAGCGAAGTTGTTTATGCTAAAAATCAAGGCTACGAAACTGTTAGATTGAATTTTTCGGCTACAGTTACAGAAAAAGTTTATATTATAATTTCACATCCGTATGCTGATGCGGTTTGTGTAGATGATGTTTACGTTTCAACCGCAGCTAAGGTTGAGGTTGCCGATACCGAGGGCGGCGAATTAATACCCTCTGTTACGTATGCAATACCCGGAGAAAAGGTGACCTTTGAAGCAATTGCCGATGACGGAAAAATTTTGCTTGAAGATTCTGTTGGAAACTCTGCAGGTGTTGAGATAGAAAAACTAGATTACTTAAATACTTTTGCATTTACAATGCCGCAAACTTCTGTAATGCTTACAGCAAATTTTGCGCAGAATGCTGTGGAATTAATTACAGACGGCGGTTTTGATAATGGTATTGTAGCACCATGGGTTAATTTAAACGCTTTTGAAGCTATAGTTACAGAAGATTTTGCAGGTACTAAACCTGTAGGCGACAAATGCGTTAAAATAAACCGTAGAAATAAAGGTATTTCCCAAACAGTTGCTGTAGAAGAAGGCTTTTATTACGAATTTTCTTTCCTTTTTGCACCGATGGTGAAATCGGATGTTCCCAACTCAATTCATGTTTCAATAGTTGGTGTAGATACTTCAGAGGTATATTATGATGAAGTTATTAGCTCAGAAGGAAAGGTTTTTGAAGAGGTTAAAGCTAAATTCGTAGTATACAACAGCGAAGAGGTAACCCTTAAATTTGATAGAGCGGCTCTTTCAGGAAGCTCGGTTTATATTGATGATGTTTCATTGGTAAAGCTTCCTATTGATACTGAAATTTTAAAAGATGGTAACTTTGAAAACAATGCATTTGTTACAGATTCAACAAGCGGTTGGGTTTTGAACGGAACCGATGCGAATTTAACAGATGATTCATATAACGGCGAAAAGGCACTTCAGATAATTCCCGGTACTACTTATGTTTACCAAGATGGTTTTTATTTGTTTGCCGGCGCTAATTACAGACTTCGTTTTTACCACAATGGTACTTCGGTTGATTCCGGTATATATATTGTGGATGAAAACGATATAGAAATTGCTTCTGCTTTTTTAGCGGGTGACGATG
>JAZREW010000192.1:0-17335 GCA_045661005.1 Acutalibacteraceae bacterium
GTTATAGCCTAGTATTTCCTCAATATCGGCAATTTTCTTTTCTATCTGCTTATTTTGAGAAACTATAATTGAAGCCTCTTCATTATCATAAACATTTGCAATAACACCGTTTTTAGCCACACGGTTACCGTCAGCCACAACAAAGTGCATTACACCGCCGCCCGTATGAGAAATCAGCGTTTCATTACGTATTATAATACCTGTAACATTAAAACCGTCAGTAGTAGTATGGTAAACCGCACTTTCGGTTTTTACAGGTTCATACAAAGAAGAAACAAGCTGATTAATAATAAAAACAGAAAGCAGTAATACAACAAAAGCTTTTAAAAACGAAGAACCCTTCACGCCTATTCCTCCTTTAAAAATTCATCAACCAATTGAACACTATTTTCTAAAACATTATCGCTTAAATCCGGATAAAACCAATTAATACGTTCATCTCTTCTAAACCAAGTAAGCTGACGCTTTGCATACCTTCTTGTTTGTTGTTTGAGAAGCTCTGCAGCATCTTCCAGAGAAACCTCACCCTTAAAATAACCGTATAATTCTTTGTGACCTATAGCCTGAAAAGCACCCTTAGTGCTGGAATTTTCATAAGTGCTTTTAGCTTCGTTTAAAAGTCCGTTTTCAAGCATTATATCAACCCTGCAATTAATACGGTCATACAAAAGCTCACGGTTTTCATACGTTATACCAATTACAATAGGGCTTAAACCAAAATCCTTATCGTGTGACATTAAATTTTGTTCTGTAACGGTTTTACCCGTAGAATAATAAACCTCAAACGCACGTATAATTCTTCTGCGGTTATTAGGATGCAATCTGTTTGCTGTATCTATATCAAACTTTTCAAGTTCGGCAAGCATTGCCTCGCCGCCTATTTCATCAAAGCGCTTTTCAAGTCTTTCACGCAAAGCGTAATCAACATCTTCATCATGATAATCAGTATTATCAAGCAAAGAATTAATATAAAGACCTGTACCGCCCACCACAATAGGTGTTTTACCACGGGAAGATACTTCTACAATACATTCACGTGCGGCTTTAACGTAATCTGCCACAGAAAACTGTTCATCTGTATTTAAAAACTCTAACAAATGATGTGCAATGCCGCATTTTTCTTCTTCATCGGGTGCGGCAGATGCTATATGAATACCTTTGTAAATCTGCATAGAGTCTGCAGAAATTATCTCACCGTTAAACCTTTTTGCAAGCTCAATGCTTAAAGAGGTTTTGCCCGATGCTGTAGGACCTACAATAAATATAGTTTTTATTCTTTTACTCATTGAATTCTACCAAACTGCTTTTCAAGCTCTCGCTTCTTTATTTCAAAGGCTACAGGTCTGCCGTGAGGACAGTACATAATATCCTTAGAAAGAAGTACCTTTTCAGCCAAGCTTTGCATTTCTAGTAAACTGGTTTTTGCTCCTGCTTTTATGGCCGCACGGCAAGCTACCGTATGAAACAATCCCTCTTCACGAGCAGTTTGAACACTGCCGGAAGTTATAAGACCTGACGCCACCTCTGAAATAAGTGATGGTATATCCTCTTTAGTAAGAATTGCAGGAACCGCTCTTACAACCACAGTAGAATTGCCAAAATCTTCAACCTCAAAACCGTTTTCAAGCAATAAATCGCAATTGCTAATCACAACATCATACTCTTCTTTAGAAAGTACGGCAGAAACAGGTGTTAATAACGACTGTATTTCCACCTTGCGGTTAGCTTTAAGCTCGTTAAACAGTATTCTTTCGTGGGCGGCGTGTTTATCAATCATAAAAACACTATTTCCCATTTGCGCTATAACATAAGTAGAAAAAGCCTCACCTATTACTGCAATTTGAGGTTTTTCTTCCTCTTCTTCTCTGATTATATCAACCGAAACAGCTTTAACCTGTGCCACCGTTTTTTCTTCTTTTTCTTCTTTAACAAAAGGCACCGGATTTGGTTCGGGTGCTTTTTCGTATGTTTCTTTATATTCCTGCGCTGTCATAGGTGGTGTTTTTTCACCTTGTGGCGAAACGTAAGAAACTTTATTTAAAAATTCAGGCGCAGTATTATTGCTTTTAAATGTAGCGTATCCTGTGCTTGAATTATTTTGCGAACCAATCGGCTTTTTATATATTTTTTCAGCAACCGTTTCTTCCGCAATTTTCTGTTGGCGGAACTGTTCGGTTGTCATACTTTCAAATTTGTTAAATGTTGGGGTATTAAGCTTTACCTCCGGTCTTGTATCCCTTTGCGAAATAGCATTTTTAACAGCAGCATAAACCGCATCAAAAATTCTTTTTTCATCAGAAAAACGCACTTCTGTTTTAGCGGGATGTACGTTAACATCAACCGTATCGTAAGGTATTTCAAGATAAAGTACAAACCCAGGAAATTTGCCAATCATAGCGCTGTTTTTATACGCCTGCTCAACAGCGGCTATTACTGTGCCTGACTTCACAAGTCTGCCGTTAAGAAATGTGAACTGACTATTTCTTGTGGGCTTGCACGAAACCGGCTTACATGTAAGACCTTTTACCGAAATGCCGCCAAGCTCAAAATCAACATCTATAAGTGTACCTGAAAACTCTCTGCCCAAAACGCTATACACGGCAGATTTCACACTACCGTCACCCGTAGTTACAAGGGATTGCTTACCGTCTCTAATAAACTTGAAAGAAATTTCGGGGTGAGATAAAGCAATTCTATCCAACACGGCGGCACAAGCATTAGCTTCTGAAACATCTTTTTTAAGAAATTTCATACGTGCGGGTGTGTTAAAAAATATGTCTCTTATAATTATTGTGGTTCCCACAGGGCAACCGCTTTGCTCGTATAAAAGTTCTTCTCCACCCTCGATTTTATAGTGAGTGCCGGCGTCTTCATTTGCTACCGCAGTTAACATATCAACACGTGCAACAGAAGATACAGCCGCCAACGCTTCACCTCTGAATCCAAGAGTAGAGATAGCATCTAAATCTAAATCGGTTTTAATTTTACTTGTAGCATGGCGCAAAAATGCCGTAGGAACATCGCTATAAGATATACCGCAACCATTATCGGTAACACGAATATATGTAATACCCCCGTGTTGTATTTCAACAGTTATTACTGTAGCGCCTGCATCTATAGAATTTTCTACAAGCTCTTTTATAACCGAAGCCGGTCTTTCTACCACTTCACCTGCAGCTATAAGCTCTGCAACATTCTTTGGTAAAAGATTAATTTTAGGCATATGTGCACCACCTTTTAATTAAATTTCAGTTTCAAAATTATCAAATGCTGTTTCAATATCAAAAAGTTGCATTTCTTTTGATAAATAATCATGCTTTTCATGTAACGTATAAGCCATATGACTAATTATAAATCTTTTTACGTCATCCTTTAAGGTTGCCGCAATTTCTTTAACCATAGCAAGATTATTATGCTCGAAAATTCTATAATCGCCTACAATATTTCCTATTGTGGCATCAAGCACAGCTAAATCAACGCCATTTTCTTTAATAGCTTTAACCTCATCATATAAAAGCCAGGCACCGTCCAAACCGTAGAAAATGCTTTTTTCTTCTCTTTCAATTATAAAATGAACGGCTTTTTCTGCGGTAGAATGATTAGCTTCAAAAGCAGAAATAGTATATTCACCGATTTTCTTGGTTTCGCCTGCTACGAAATCTATAAATTCGGCACCATTTAAAGCTAAGGCGTTAACAGTATCATCACTATAATGGTCATTATGCTTATGTGTATTGATTACATATTTAACGTTCGATAAATCTATAGAATATTTTTCTGCAGACAAAAACACATGCGGACCGGGGTCAATAAGCAAAATGTCATCTATTAAAGCCGAACTGAAAAAACGGTATTCAGGCGAATCTTTTTCTGCCAATTTCCAATCAGCAGCACCCGTACCTAAAAAACGAATTTTCATAAATAAACCACCTTACACAGATTTCGCCTTATTGCAGATATCAAACAATATCTGCATTGATTCAATTGGTGTCAGAGTGTTCACATCTATCTGTTGCAATTCGTGCAGAATATCCTGTGCACCCTGCATTTCAAGTGGCAGTTGCATATTTGGTTCAACCGCAGTTTTATATGTAACAATACCCTCTGTTTCGGTTTGCTTTAAAATTTCTTTTGCACGCTTTGTAACACTCTCGGGTATACCGCTTAGCTTTGCAACCTCTATACCGTAACTATCATCAGCAGCGCCACGAACAATTCTACGCAAGAAGGTAATATCATCACCACGCTTTTTAACGGCGATATTATAATTTCTTACGCCCGAAAGCTCATTTTCCATTTCAGTAAGCTCGTGATAGTGGGTTGCAAACAAGGCTTTTGCGCCAAGTTTTTTCTTTTCGGCAACATGCTCTAGCACAGCACGTGCTATAGACATACCATCAAAAGTAGAGGTACCTCTACCTATTTCATCCAGTATAAGCAGGCTGTTTTTGGTTGCATTTTTAAGAATATCAGCAACCTCGCTCATTTCAACCATAAAGGTGGATTGACCGGAAGCCAAATCATCAGATGCGCCAACTCTTGTAAACACGGCGTCAACCACACCGATTTCTGCGGATTGAGCGGGTACAAAACAGCCAATTTGTGCCAACAACACAATTAACGCTACCTGACGCATATATGTAGATTTACCCGCCATATTAGGACCTGTAATTATAGCACAACGGTCATCCTGCATAGTAAGATATGTATCATTAGCTACAAATGGTGTTTTTATAACCTGTTCTACTACAGGATGCCTACCCGAATTTATAGAAATATTTCCGCTATTGTTTATTATCGGTCTGCAATACTGATTTAAAGCTGAAACGTGTGCTAGCGAACACAACACATCAAGCTTTGCAATTGCAGATGCAGTTTTTTGAAAACGAACAAGTTCGCTTGCAGTTTTCTTTCTAATTTCATCAAACAACTCATATTCAAGCTGAAAAGACCTATCCTTAGCGGTTAAAACACGTTGTTCAATGTCCTTTAGCTCTTGAGTAATAAAACGCTCACAGTTAGTAAGTGTTTGTTTACGAATATAGTCCTCAGGTACACGGTCTAAGAAAGAATTTGTAACCTCAATATAATAACCGAATACCTTGTTGTAGCGTACTTTAAGAGTTTTAATACCTGTACGCTCTTTTTCACGGGTTTCAATTTCATTAAGAAAATCTGTACCGTTGGTCATATCACCACGCAGCATATCAAGCTCGGTGTTATAACCTTTTTTTATAATTCCACCCTCTCTAACGTTTACGGGCGGTTCTTCTTCAATTGCGCTAATGATAAGAGTATATATATCCTCTAAACTGTCGATAGAGTTATATATTTCTTTTAGCATTTTAGAATTTACGTCTTGTAATAACGCTTTAATAGGCGGTATTTTTTGAGCAGTAGTTGCAATTGAAATTAAATCTCTTGCAGAGGCAGTACCGTAAACCACCTTTGTTATAATACGCTCAATATCACGTATACCGCTTAAATATTCGCTTATTTCGCCACGCAAAATCGTATTTGAGTATAGCTCGTCCAACGCATTTTGGCGCAAGGTTATTTGAGAAATATTCATAAGTGGTTTAGTAATCCAACTACGCATTAGTCGCTTACCCATTGCGGTTTTGGTTTTATCAAGCACCCATAGCAAAGAACCTTTTTTTGATTTAGAACGCATTGTTTCAAGCAATTCTAAATTTCTAACCGCAGTCATATCAAGGCTCATATACTGATTTTCGGTATAAATTTCCACCTTGTTTACCGCAATATTACCACTAACGCCTGTTTCGTACAAATATTCAAGCACCGCACCTAAAGCGCTTGCAACCGCACTTCCTGTTGGTAAACCTAAATTTTCTGTACTTATTACACCAAAATGCGAAAGTATTCTTCGTTCGGTATTATCCAAAGAAAAACTATCTGCACTGCGAGTAGTTACAACACCTGTAAATCCTTCATTTAATGCTCTGCTTAAATCCTGCATTGAGCGAAGTGAATTTTCAGTAATTAATATTTCACGTGGTCTGAAACGTGATATTTCTTCAATTATATGTTGTTCTCTACCATCGTCAGACAAAGTAGTTACATAACATTCACCGGTAGAAGCATCGGTAAAGCAAAGAGCGGCTGCATCCTTAGTTACAGCAACGGCAGCAAGATAGTTATTCACACCCTCGTCAAGCATATTATTATCAATAATAGTACCGGGGGTTATTATTCTTACAACGTCTCTTCTTACAATACCTTTTGCCGTTGCGGGATTTTCAGTTTGCTCACAAATTGCTACCTTATGCCCCTTTTCTATTAAACGGGCAATGTAAGCCTCGCAACTGTGGTAAGGCACACCACACATTGGTGCTCGTTCTTCTAATCCGCAATCTTTACCTGTTAATACAAGGTCAAGCTCTTCAGAAGCTTTTTTAGCGTCTTCAAAAAACATTTCATAAAAGTCGCCAACCCTGAAAAACAGGATACTATCTTCATTATTCTGTTTTATTTCAAGGTATTGCCTCATCATTGGGGATAATTCCGCCATTTTAAGCTCATCCTTTCAAATGTTTAAAATTAATGGCAACCGCCGCAAGTAGAACAGCTACCTGTGCAAGCAGAAGTAGCCTCACAGGTTTCGGGGTCCTCACCGTCAAGAGTTTTTGAAATGATAACATTTATCTCGTTCATCATTTCGTCAACTGCAACCTTTGCGGTGTTATACTCAACCATAACAGGTGATGACATAATTCCGCCATAAATATTGCGAAGCTTTTCGTTAAGCTCTTTTACCTTATCATCATCTTTGGTTTCTGATTGCATTTCACGGTCAAGCTCCATACGAACAATATTAAATTCGCCAATAGATGCCTGAAGCTCTTTGTTGTTATCGTTTTCAAGTCTAGCCTTAGCAAAGCGGATAAAACGCTCATCCTGCTGAATAGCCTTACCTAAATTTCTTACCTGTTCAATTACGTCCATAATTAATACCTCTCTTAAAATTAATCAACTAATACGCCTTTATAAGCGTTAGAATACGAATTTATTTTTACATTAACAAAACTGCCTATAAGCTTTTCGTCACCCTCAAATTCAATAGATATTGTTCCTGAGGTGTGGCCTGAAAGCAAGCCATCGCCAAGTATTTCATCGCAAAGCACACGATAAGTTTTACCAATGTGTTTTTTGATATTCTCGGCGGCAATTTTTTCTTGAAGCTGTAGCAGTTCGTCAAACCATTTGCCCTTTTCTTCTCTCGAAACATTATCTTCCATAAGCTCTGCCGGAGTGCCGGGACGCTTTGAATAAATAAATGTAAACAAAGAAGAAAATTCCACCGTTTCAACAAGACTTAAAGTTTCTTTAAAGTCTTCATAAGTTTCACCGGGGAAGCCTACTATTATGTCACTGGTAAGTGAAACATCGGGTATACGCTCTTTAGCGGCGGCTATAAGATTTAAATAATCTTCACGGTTATAATATCTGTTCATTAGCTTTAGTATTCTGCTACTACCGCTTTGGAACGGCAAATGCAAATGACGGCTAACTTTTTTACAATCTCTTATAGTATCAAGCAGTTCTATAGAGCAGTCTTTTGGGTGCGAAGTCATAAATCTTATTCTGAAATCACCCTCAATATCATTTATCATACGAAGTAATTTCGCAAAATTCACACCATGTGAGCAACCCTTACCATAGGAATTTACATTTTGACCCAACAAAGTAATATCTTTATAACCCTCTGCCACCATACCACGTGCTTCTTCTAATATTTTTTCAGGTTCACGTGAGCGTTCCCTACCCCTTACATACGGCACAATGCAGTAGGTGCAAAAATTATTACAGCCATACATAATAGGTAGCCAGCCTTTAAACTTGCCATCACGACTAACAGGAATATCTTCAACAATATCCTCATTAGGAAGTGAAAGTTCAAAAATACGCTTAGAACCGCTAATACGCTTATATATAAATTCGGGCAAACGATGTGAACATTGTGTGCCGAAAACAATATCAATATAAGGATAGCTTTTTTTTATTTTATCGGCAACAATTTGTTGTTGAGCCATGCAACCGCAAACAGCAGCCAAAAGCTTTGGATTATTCTTTTTTAGTTGCTTTACCTTGCCGATATTGCCATACACCCTATCCTGTGCATGTTCACGTACAGCGCAGGTGTTGAAAATTATAAAATCAGCTTCGGTTTCATCTTCAGTAAGTGTGTAGCCCATTCTGACAAGCATTCCTTTTAAATGCTCAGAATCGCTTACATTTTGTTGGCAACCAAATGTAATAACACACGCTTTAGGTGTATATTCATAAACTTCGGAAAGCTTTATTGACACACGTTGTAAATAAACTTCTTGCTCGGCAAAATTTGAAGAATTACATATTTTTGGTAACACGCCTATTCTCCTTTATCTATAATCAATTTATTTTACCATAGCTGATTGTTTTTTGCAAGAAATAAATATAATTATAGATACGCTTTTTCAACTTGACATTTTTTCGTTTTGTGTTATAATAAAATAAAAAGTGTCTCAAATGAGACAACGAAGGAGAAAACGGTTATTATTAAAAATTTATTTTTGTTTAACGGTTTAAGCGATAATGATAAGGAAAACATAATATCCTCCCTTTCAGAGATTAAATCATTCAAAAAGGGTGAAATTATATACGCAGCCGAAAGTTTTTCAAACGCTTTAGGTATTTTAATTAAAGGTAGTGCGTTTGCAGTTACAAATAACGGTAATAAGGTTTTAATGAACCGATTTGAGCAAGGCAAATGTTTTGGTGCGGCGGCCGTATTCGGTGCTGATAACACATATTCCAGCACAGTAACGGCAGATACTGATTGTACTGTTCTGTTTATACCTGAAAAGCAACTTAAAGATATATTTGCAAAATACCCCGTTACCGCACTAAACTATATAAAATTCTTATCCGGCAAAATACGTTTTCTCAATTCAAAATTAAGTATGCTTTCCTGTTCTTCTGCAGAGGATACGGTGTTAACCTATTTTTCCTCTGTGGCTGACAGTTTTGGTATAGCAAAAATTCCTAAAAATATGACACAGCTTTCTAAAATGTTAGGACTAGGCAGAGCCACCCTTTACCGATGTCTTGACTCATTACAAGAGCAGGGTTACATTTTAAAGGAAAATAATTATGTAAAGGTGATTAAAAATGAAAAAAATTCTTAGTTTATTATTGGTTGCAATACTTGCGTTGTCTTTTACCGCATGTGCCGATAAGCCAACAAACAATGTAAGCAGTAGCGCCCCTGTGGCAGAAGAATATGCTGACACTAACGTTTATTTGCTTTCGGGACCTACAGGCATTGGCGGTGCAAGCTTGAAGGATAAAGCCGAAAAAGGCGAAACCGCAGTAAAATATAATGTTACTGTTGTAGCTCAACCCGATGAAATTGTTTCAAAAATTTCAAACGGCGAAGCAGATATTGCCGCTATCGCTACAAATCTTGCTGCTAAGCTTTACAATAAAACACAGGGTGGAATTACAATTTTAGCAGTAAATACTTTAGGCGTGCTTAATGTAGTAACCCCTGAGGGTGTTGAAATTAATTCACTAGCAGATTTAAAGGGCAAAAAAGTTTATGCTACCGGTCAAGGCTCTAACCCGGAATACGTTATTAACTATCTATTAGAGAAAAACGGAATTGATAAAACCGCCGACCTTACCCTTGAATATAAAGCAGAAGGCACCGAGCTTTTAACAGTTTGGGCTAATGACCCAACAGCTGTAATTATAGCTCCACAGCCTGTTGCAACTTCTCTTACCGTTCAACATGCAGGTTCTAAAATTGCTATAGACCTTACAAGCGAATGGGATAAGGTTAGCACCGACTCTGCTTTAATGATGGGCTGCGTTGTTGTTAGAAATGAATTTTTAAAGGAAAACAAAGCAACAGTTGAAAAGTTCTTAGAAGAATATAAAGCTTCTATTGAAAAAGCAAATAACGATATTGAAACCACAGCAACACTCTGCGAAACTTATGGTATTGTAGCAAAAGCCGCTATTGCAAAGAAAGCAATACCAAACTGCAATCTCTGCTTTATAAAAGGCAACGAAATGAAAACAAAGCTTTCGGGCTATCTTGCAGTGCTTTTCGAGGCTGATAAAACTTCTGTAGGCGGCAAATTACCTGCCGATGATTTCTACTATGCAGGCTAAATACAAAAAAGCAGTACTTTCAGCAGGGTCCACTTTATTATGGATCCTGCTTTGGCATATAGCGGCCAGTTTAATTAATAATAAGCTACTGTTTAAAATTCCGTTACCGCTTGATACCTTAAAGGAATTTATAATTTGCGTTAAAACTATAACTTTTTGGCAAGCGGTTGGAAACTCGCTTTGGCATATAGTAAGCGGATTTGTAATAGCTGTAGTTTTAGGTCTTTTTTGCGGTCTGCTTTCAGGAAACAGTATAATTTTTAAAACCGTAACCTCCCCTATTTCAAGGCTTATTCGCTCTGTACCCGTTGCCGCTTTTATAATTTTGGCGTGGCTTTGGATACCGTCTTCAACAATACCTTCATTCATAGCCTTTTTAATGGTTTTTCCTGTGATTTGGTTGCAGGTTGAAACCGCACTTATTTCTATTGATGGTAGACTTATCGAAATGGCAAGAGTTTTAGGTATGAGCTATAAAGGTATTATTAAAAATATAAAAATACCTTATGTTTTGCCCGCTTTACGTAATGCTTGTATTACAGGTCTTGGATTTGCGTGGAAATCAGGCGTTGCTGCAGAGGTTATTTGTAATCCCACAGGCAGTATAGGCGCTATGCTTTCAAACGCAAAAAGCAATCTTGAATATGCACGTGTATTTGCTGTAGTTATTACAATTGTTATACTAAGCTTAATACTTGAAAACATTATAAAATTTTTCTGGAGGGAGAACCGCTATGATAAAATTTAATAATGTAAGTTTTTCTTATGGTGAAAATTCGTTGTTAAAGAATTTCAACCTTGAAATTAATAATAACGATAGGATTTGCTTTTTTGGTGAAAGCGGTTGCGGAAAAACCACACTTTTAAAACTTATTTTAGGTCTAGAAAAACCAAAAAAAGGTGAAATTTTAATTGATAAAAATTTAAAGCCTTCGGTAGTTTTTCAAGAAAACAGACTTCTGCCTTTTAAAACTGTTTTAGAAAATATTACCTTGTTTAGTGGTAATACCGAAATTGCAGAAAAAAATCTTAAGGCTTTAGGAATTTTAGATTGTAAAAATTTGTATCCCGATGCTTTATCTGGCGGTATGAAACGCCGTGTTGCCATAGCCCGTGCTTTAAGTATAAACTTCGATTACCTGTGTCTTGATGAACCGTTTACCGGCTTAGACTCTGAAAACATTAAGACGGCTTCGCAACATATTTTAAAAATTGCAGGTAACAAGCCAATAATTTTAGTTTCTCACTCATTAGAAGAAGCCGAGCTTTTTTCAGCAAAAATATTATATTTGTAAATTATAATTTTTCAATAATATTAAACAATATTTTAAACCTCTGTTCAAAAAGAACATGGGTTTTGTGTTAATTCTTAGTTAAACTATTAATTTATGCTGTATACAAGCCGTAAGTATTTTTATTAACATATGCTGTTTCAACATAAACAGAGTTTACTCTTTCGGTTTCACCGTCATTAGTATCGGTATCAACACCCATAAGAATCTTTTTAAGTTTAACTAAATCACGAATATCAAATGTACCGTCATTATTAATGTCAGATGATTCTAAATCGGAATTTTCATCAAATGCTTCGGTAAAGATTTGTTTTCTGATAACAACTAAGTCAATACCGTTAACCGCATTGTCACCGTTTGCATCACCAACAATCTTTTCAGGAATAAACTCAATATTCGCCTGTGTTAAATCGGAGTTGCCATACGCAAATGTTATGAGTTTCCATTCATTAACGGTTCCTTCAAAGGTCACATTAACAATATTATCACAGTTAGCGAATGCCCAATAGCCAATATAAGTAACTGTATTAGAAATTGTAACATTAACTAAATTCTGATTGTTATAGAACGCATCGTTAGCAATTGCAGTTACCTTATAACCGTTAATTTTAGCAGGAATAATAAGGTTTTGTGCATTGCCTTGGTAACCGGTAATAATTGCTTCACCGTTTAAAACAGTGTATTCAAGAACAACGCCTAATGCAGGAATTACTGTAACATCTGTTATGCTATCACAACGCAAGCAATGATGTGATTTGCTACCATCTGTAGTGTATGTAGGTTCAACATCCACAGTCCACTCATCAGAATAGGTATGACCTAAAGCATCAACAATAGAATCTACATAACTGTCATCACAATCAACACAAGTGTGGGTTGTGTAACCGTTATTTACGCAATCAGGTTCAGTTACTACTGATTGATAGTTATGACCCTTTGCCTCAATCTCTCTTGTTTCTGTGTGTCCGCAGTTATCGCAAGCTTTATATTCCTCACCCTTTTCTGTACAGGTAGGTTCAACGCTTACAATCCAATCACCAAAGCTATGACCAAGTGCATCAACAAAAGAATCTACATAACTGTCACCACAATCAACACAAGTATGGGTTGTGTAACCGTTATTTACGCAATCAGGTGCAGTTACTACCGACTGATAGTTATGACCCTTTGCCTCAATCTCACCGGTTTCTGTATGTTCGCAAACGTTACAGGTACGATATTTCTCGCCCTTTTCTGTACATGTAGGATCAACGCTTACAATCCAATCGCCAAAGCCATGACCAAGTGCGCTTACATAATTATCTTTATAGCTATGACCACAAGAACAAGTATGCTCTGTATAACCTTCTTCAGTACAGTTAGGAGCAATAACCTGCTCTGTATAAGTATGTGGTATAACAGGTATAACTTCATACTCAATAATTTTTCCGGTAGTATAACACTTGATAATCTTCATACCTTCTTCAAAGTGAGTAGCTGGTAAGATAACTATCCAATCGCTTAGATTATGTACTACTTCTATATCAAAATATGTAACCTTGTCGCCAAAGGCAACCTCTACCTTTACAATACCAACAACAGAAGAAAGTTTACGTACTGAGTAATCTTTTATCTCGGAAATTGTACCGTCGTTATAAATTGCAGAAACAACCAAACCGGTAAGATTAAGATCCTCATCTTCATAGTAAGAAAGCTTTGTAGGTAATGAATTCACTACAATTTCCTCAACAGTAGAACCAGAGAATACCGCTTTAATATTAAAATCTTCAGCCATTTCAGCAATGTAGTGTGCATCTGTGCTTACGCAAATACCGTTAATATACCAACCCACAAAATGATTGCCGGCATAAGCAGTAGCCACAAGGTCAATAGTATCGCCTAAGAAATACATACCTGAAGATGCAGTTTGTGAAACAGAACCCTTACCTGCAATAGCAAGTGAAAGTGCCTGCTTTTTAGCAACTGTAACGGTTAACGGATTTGAAGTTGTTTCTAACAAAGTTGAATTCTGACAGCTACGAATAACTACGTAATTGCAACCAGTATATCCAACTAACTTGACTGTGTTATAACTTCCCCCTATCATAACCGCTTTATTCCAATCAATTTCATCTGTTAATGAATTTAGGAATATTACCTGATAATTACGTTCTGCGGTAAGGTTATTAAAGTAATAGTTAGCACCGTCATACTTAACAGAAATAAGCTTGCTTAAGTCTTTTCTTGCAAATATTCTTATAGTTGTAATTTCACCTGCAATAGATATTTCAGTAGCCGCTTTTCTAACTCTTAATGTTGAGGGAACGGTACCTACCAAGAAGCTGATAGGAGCGTACTGACAAGACTTCCACTCGCCATCACCAAAGCAGAATTCATACTCGCTTGTGAATATTTGTTCAGTTTGCAAGGTTTCATAATTGAGTGTTACTTTAGGAGCCTTAGCTTTAGTTTGCTCAGAACCCATTTCAATATTAAACAGTATATCCTTTGAGCTCATGATTTCATACTGCATATCATCAGCCCATTGTTCAAGAGATTTGCCTACATCATCCGAAGCAAATAGATACTTTAATATTGTTTGCTCACTTAATGGTAACAAATATTCTCCTTCATAATAATCAAAAATGAACTTTCTGAATATATCTTCACCATTAATACGCATATCACAAATACCACTTAAGAACATCATAGTGATACGATCGTTATGTGAATTTCTAGTTTGAGAGCTTTCAAAAAATGCATATTTATAAATTTGTGTTAAAGCTGCATACACTTGAAGTGCATCATGTTGTTTAACGTAGTCTCCCCAACCGGTTATGGCATCAAGAACGTTAAATCCAACAGTAATCAAAATAAGAGGTGTAGTAGCTATTGCAGAAGTAACCAAAGCTTCAAGAGCTATTTCAGCAGCCGCAATGTTAGCTCCAACAATAAAATTCTTAATTCTTTCCCACTCTATATTATAATTTTCAATAGATTTATTAAGATCGTTTTTCATTGCAATAGCTTCTTGAAGTATTATTGCACCCGTACTTGGATTAAGCGGTGATCCTGCTATTGCATACTGAATAACAGCATCAAGCATTGCGCCTGCAACATCTTTATTTGCCTGCAATTTAAGCAATGCAAAATAACAAGCATCACGGTCAGCCTTTTCAAGAGCATTAAATACAACATTGAATCCTTTATCAACATAATCAAGAACATCGGCTATTGCACTAATATCTTCAAAGGCATCCATAATATCCTGATCTAATTCTATACTATCGCCATATTTTGCCGCAAAATCTCTATCAATCTTATGTTTAAATTCATCAAGACCTCCGGTTTTATATGTAACAGCAAAATCCATGCTATCATTTAAGAAATCTTTGAAAGCGTCATTAATTGCTGCTATATCACTCTCAGAATATTCTGATGAAACAGTTAAACTATCACGCAACTCTACGAGCATTTTAACTACTGCGCTATTGTACTTGTTCAAAATCAAATCATTAGAAAGTTCTACAACGCTGGATTCAGAGATTAATGATAATAATAAGCGTTTGATTAAATCTCTTTGTTCATCTGCTGTTAAGTGAGATAAATCAAAGTTAATTATTGTACTAGCAACCTTATAGAGTTGTTCTAATCTACTAACAACAAGTCCGCTGGCTTCGGTAACGTAATAGTAATTAACATCATCCATTACATATTCATAAGCCTTGCCAACATCGGAATTAGGTGTTGCTGTAAGAATATTATCAAGCTTTGCAGAATAGTCATTATAGCTGTAATAATCCTTAACAAATGAACCTGTCTCAATATTTTCAATTAAGCCTTTAAATTCTCTTATTGTAGCATCCTTAAAGTACGCAATATCTGTATACTCTATTGCATTGTAAACAACATATTCATATACAAGTTTTTGACCAGGAGCTAAAACATCAATATTAATAATAACCTTTCCGTTCTCATCATAAGCCACCGGCAAATATAACTTTTTGCCGTTTCCTAATTGAATATAAATATTCAAAAGATATGTTGAGGCTTCAAAATCGCCATCAGGATTATTATTAAGCACCGATTCTGTGACATTATAAATCTTATCTGTTAAACCAATATAAGGCATATAAATGTCTATATCACGCTGATTTTCAAGTTCAACATTAAAGTATAATGTTCTGTTAAAAATTTTATCAGCAGCAAGAATTCTAAATTTAACACCCTCTAAGCCATAAACCTTAATAGGTTGTTCAGTTTTAAAGGTTGCAGTAACAATTTCGTTGAATTCAGCCAATGTGCCTTCAAAGTCAGCAGTTAAATCATACTCGCCTGCTAAATCACCACGAAGTATCCAAGCCAATGTCTTGGTTTGTTGACCACGTATTGAAGGAATATAAACATTTGTTGAAGTATAATAATCACCTGTAACCGACTTCATAAGTGTCATTCCGTTAGGAATATGTAATTCAACCTGATTGTTAATTAATTCAAAATCGTAAGCAGCGTTATTGATAATGTGAAGCTTAACATCAAAGAACTCTTTAAGGTATGATGCGCTTGCAGGAATATCAAGTATTGCAACAATGTCGCAGTCAACAGCGCCACCGCCGCCACCACCGAATCCGCCGCCACCACCGATGTATGTTACGCCGGTGATTATTCTATCCTCACCCGAACCGTTTTTATAGCGGTCTGTAGGATTACCGTCTATGTCGTAAATGGTGTAATCCAAAATACCTGTATCATTACGTATATATTTAATACTTACAGGTGGTGAAGAACCGTAAGTTACTCTTACAGTAGCAGAATATACATGCTGGTTAGCAGGGTCATAAACATCAATACCTGCGGCAACTATTTCATCAAATGTCATTCTAGTGATTTCAAATTCACCGGTTACAATTTCCTCTTTAACGGTTGTAAGAGTTATTGTTCTAGTAGCATTTGAAAGAACAACTACATCCTTTTTAACAGGTAAGTAACCCGAAGAATAAGCACCGATAGTGTGTGTTCCACTAGACATTTGTAGAGATGCTCTACCGCTTGTATCTGTATAAATAATTCTTTGGTTGTCGCTACCAAGGTCAAAGTATACCGGGAAGTTAGATAAAGAACTACCGTTTTCATCAACAACACGAACGATAATAGAACCAATTAATTCTAATGCTTTAACCTCAACTGTACCTGTAACAGATGTTGATAATCCCTCATTATCTGTAACGGTAAGTGTAACAACGTAAGTACCTACAGCGGTATACTTTTTAATAGGACGTATATCTGTAGAAGTTGTGCCGTCGCCGAAATCCCATAAATATTTAACAATCATCTTATTATCATATGAAGATGATGCATCAAACATTTCCTCAATACCTACAGTAAGGTAAGATGGAATTTGCATAAACGCAGACGGTTCAGTATTTACATAAACGTAGTTATATACATAATTAACCGATGCTGTTACAAAATATGTGTTACCCATTTTATCAATAGCTTCAATTTTATAAGTATAGGTTCCACTACTTTGTGAATTTATTGTATCAACATAGTTATAAACGCCGTTTGCTTTAACGCTTCGAGCGCCTATTTGAGTGAATGTTGTACCATTTGTTGAACGGTAAATTCTAAAGCCTGCAATATCACTTTCACCGTTATCAGCCCAATTTAATGTTACGTTAGAATTATCGATTTCTGCAGTAAATCCATTAATCTGAGGAGCTACAGTATCTAAAGTATATTTTGCAGTTGCATATTCAGAACGCTGACCTGCCATATCTACAGCATAAGCACGAACAGTAATGAAATCACCGTTTACAAGATTGCTTATTGGTAAAACAACAGAAACATCAACGTAATGATTATTAATATTTTCTTTCTTTACA